>NZ_JBHJTL010000008.1:0-143044 GCF_042264065.1 Streptomyces sp. NPDC056222
CGGCCGAGAAGGCCGAGGGGGCCGCTTCGTGCCGTCGGCACCCGACTGTTCGACGTGCGGGAGGACGCTCGCGCCGTTCAGCGGGTGACGGCCGACGACATCGCGTGGAGGCGAAGAGCCAGTTGGATCTCCAGGGCTCTCGACGGGGACTGCCAGTCGGCGCCCAGGAGGCGGCCGATGCGCTCGACGCGTTGGGCGACCGTGTTCACGTGGACGTGCAGATCGTCCTTCGTGCGCGCGGGGCTCATACCGCTCGCGAAGTACGCGTCCATCGTGCGGACCAGGTCCGTGCCGCGCCGCTCGTCGTACGCGACGACCTGGCCGATCGTGCGGTCGACGAATCCGTCGATGTCCCGGGTGTCGGCGAGCAGCAGGCCCAGGAAGCCGAGGTCCTCTGCCGCGGCGCCCTCGCCCGAACGGTGCAGCAGGCGCAGCGCGTCCATGCAGCGCCGAGCCTCCTCGTAGGCGGTGGCGACCCGGTCGGGTGTGGCGAGGGGCGAGGCGACGGGGGCCGAGGCGCCCACCGTGACGCTCTCGCGCAGCGCGCCACCGAGGTGCTTGGCGGTCTGCCTGGCCAGCTCGGCCGCGGACTCCCCCGGGCCGAGCGGGAGCAGGAGCACCGTCCCGCCGTCGCGTGCGGAGGCCAGCCCTTGCCGGGTGGCGGCGAGATGCGAGGCGGCCGACCAGAGTCGCTGGCGGTCCGCGCTCTCCCGTACGCCGGCGTCGCCCTCGCCGCCGGACCCGGTCCGGTCCATGTGGGCGGCGAGCACGACATGGGGCGCGTCGACATCGGTACGGAGGCGGGCGGCGCGCTCGCGCAGCAGCCGGCGGTCGCGATCGGGGGCGTCGAGGAGGTCGTCGAGCAGTTCGCCCCGTACCCGCTGTTCGGCCTCGCCGGCCGAGCGGCGGGCGAGCAGCAGCAGGGAGGTCACCAGGGCGGCGCGCTCCAGCGTGCGCTGGTCCACGGGGTCGAGGTCGGGCTGGTCGTGGAGGACGAGGGCGCCGAAGGTCTCGCCGCCGGCCGAGACGGCCGCCACCCAGCGGTCGCCTTCGCGCAGGGCGTGTCCGTCGACGAGCCGGGCGGATTCGAGACCGGCGTCGATGAACTCGACCCTTCCGCCGAGGACTTCCGAGACGGCCGCCGCCACGTCGTGGACGCCGCCGCCGTGCAGCACGAGTTCGGTGAGCCGGTCGTGGACCTCCGAGGCCCGTTCGATGACGCCGCTGTGCTCACGGATGATGTCGTTGGCCCGCTCCAGCTCGGCCAGCGCCGAACGCGTCTCGGCGAGCAGGTTGGCCGTGTCGATGGCGACGGCGGCGTGCGCGGCGAAGGAGCCGAGCAGTGCGACCTGTTCCCGTTCGAAGACTCGGGCACGCCGGTCCGCGGCGAACAGCACGCCGATCACCTGGCTGCCCAGGGTCAGCGGCACGCCGAGGATGGCGACGAGGCCCTCGTCGCGCACGGCGGAGTCGATGGTGGCGGTGTGCTGGAAGCGGGGGTCGTCGAAGTAGTTCTCGGTGACGTACGGCCGGGCGGTCTGGGCGACGAGGCCGCCGAGCCCCTCGCCCATGCCGAGCCGGACCTGCTGGAAGCGCGCCGAGACCGAGCCCTCGGTGACGCGCATGTACGTGTCCCCCGCGACGGTGTCGTTCAGGCTGAGGTAGGCGACCTCGGTGCCGAGCAGGGATCGGGCGCGCTGGACGATGGCGCGGAGCACGGCGTCGAGGTCGCGCAGTCCCGCGAGGTCGTGGGCGGTCTCGAAGAGGGCGGACAGTTCGGCCTCGCGGCGGCGCCTGCCCTCCAGCTCGGCCCGCACGCGCAGGGCGAGCTGCTTGGCCTGTTCGAGCTCGGCCAGCTCCTCGGGGCCCGCACCGCTCGCACGGGCGAGCAGCACGGGCCGGTCGAAGCCTTCCGTGGCGGCTCCTCGCGCGAGGAGCTCCAGGTAGGAGACCTGTTCATGGGACATGGACACAGGGATACCTGTCGTAGGGGTGATCGCACCAGCCCTGTGGAAAACCTGTCGTCAGTGCGCGGTCCAGCCGCCGTCGAGGGCCAGGGAGGTTCCGGTGATGAACGACGCCTGGGGCGTGCAGAGGTAGAGCACCGCCTCGGCGACCTCCGCGGGCTCGATGAGCCGCTTGAGCGCCGAGTCCTTCAGGAGGACGTCTGTCAGGACCCGCTCGGCGGGGATGGAGTGGGCCGCGGCCTGGTCGGCGATCTGGCGCTCGACCAGGGGCGTGCGGACGTAGCCGGGGTTGACGCAGTTGGAGGTGACGCCGTGCGGGGCGCCTTCGAGCGCGGCGGTCTTGGAGAGTCCCTCCAGACCGTGCTTGGCGGCCACATAGGCGGACTTGAAGGCGGACGCGCGCAGACCGTGCACGGAGGAAAGGTTCACGATCCGGCCCCAGCCCTGGGCGTACATGTGCGGCAGAGCGCCCCTGATCAGCCGGAACGGGGCCTCCAGCATCACGGTGAGAACGGTGTGGAAGACGTCCGGCGGGAACTCCTCGATGGGGCGGACGAGCTGGAGCCCGGCGTTGTTCACGAGAATGTCGGTGCCGGCCGCCGCGGCCTCCGCGGCGTCGAGGTCGGTGAGGTCCAGGAGCTGCGGCTCGACGACGCCGACGAGACCGTCGGCCTCCTCGGCCAATGCCTCCAGTCCGTCACCGGCCCGGTCAACGGCTCTGACGCGGGCCCCCGCGGCGGCGAGCCGGAGCGCGCAGGCCCGGCCGATGCCGCCGGCCGCGCCGGTGACGAGCGCCGTGCGACCCGTGAGGTCGAGCATGACGGAGCCGGGCGTGGCGGCGGGTGCGGGGCCCTGCGCGAGTGGTGCCGATACCTGTGCCGGTGCGGGACCTGATGTGGTGGGGGCGCTCATGCTCCGCACCTTATGAAGCGCTCCACCGCCAACCGATGTGTTCCGAGCCCATACTTCAGCTTGAGGGCATGGGGTCGAACCATGTGGGTTCGCTGGTGAGCGCCTGCTTGATCCGGAAGAGCGAGAACCGCTTCATCTCCGGCAGGTCGTCCACCTCGAACCAGCCGACCTCCGTCGACTCCTCGTCGTTCACGCGCGCCTCGCCGCCGACGGCGCGGCAGCGGAAGGTGATGTCCATGAACTGGCACTGGTCGCCGTTGGGGTAGACGACGGGCTTGCGCAGGGTCTGGACGATCACGACCCGCTCGGCCTCGCAGCGCACGGCGGTCTCCTCGTACACCTCGCGCACGGCACATGCGGCGGGCTGCTCGCCCGGCTCGACGATGCCGCCGATGATCGCCCACATCCCGGTGTCGGTCCGGCGACCGAGCAGCACACGGCCCCGGTCGTCGAAGACGACGGCGCTCACACCGGGCAGGAAGAGCAGCTGGTGGCCGGCGCTGGCCCGGAGTTCGCGGATGAAATCAGGGGTACCCATGCCTCGACCCTAAGCCCTTCTGGATCAAGAACACTCACGTCCGATCAGGAACCCTCAGGAACGGGATCCGAGGCCGGGCGACCTCGGGCACGGGGAGCCCAGGGCCGGACGCCCTCGGACCCGGCGAACCGAGGACCCCGGTTCCTCAGGCTTCGCGGCTCCGGCGGGCCCGTACGGCTCGCAGCACCGACCAGCCGAGGCCGGCGGCCGCGACGCCCACCAGGAGCGCCTCGGGGAGCGTGCCCATCCGGGTGGCCGGGGTGAGCGAGGAGCGCAGCGGCACCTTCTCGACCAGGACGTCCGGGGTGAACATCTCCGACCTCGCCACGATCTCGCCGTCCGGCCTGATGATCGCGCTGACGCCGCTGGTGACCGGTACGACGACGGCGCGGCTGTGCTCGACCGCCCGCACCCGCGACATGGCGAGCTGCTGGTACGTCATCTCGCTGCGGCCGAAGGTGGCGTTGTTGCTCGGTACGGAGATCAGCTGGGCGCCGTGGGTGACGGTGTCCCGCACGGCCCAGTCGAACGCGGCCTCGTAGCAGGTCGCGAGGCCGACCTTGGTGCCGGCGAGGTCGAAGACACCGACCTTGGTCCCCGCGCCGAAGTCGCGGCTGACGCGGTCCACGTTGCTGTTGAAGATCCGTACGAAGGACCGCATCGGGATGTACTCGCCGAAGGGCTGGACATGCCGCTTGTCGTAGGTGGCGACGGGGCCCTTGTTCGGTTCCCACTGGATCAGCGTGTTCCGCAGCTTGCCCGTGTCCGGCGCGACGACGGCGCCGATCACGGTCGGTACGCCGATCTTCCGCACGGCCTCACTGATGGCGTCGGCCGCGTCGGGGTTGGCGTAGGGGTCGATGTCGGAGGAGTTCTCCGGCCACAGGACGAAGTCCGGCTGGGGCTTCTTCTTGTCCGCGACGTCCTCGGCCAGTTCCTTGGTGCGGGCGACGTGGTTGTCGAGGACGGCCCTGCGCTGCGCGTTGAAGTCGAGGCCGAGGCGGGGCACGTTGCCCTGGACGGCGGCGACGGTCGCGGTGCCGTCCTCCGCGGAGTCGTCGACGAGCGGCAGCGCGGCGAGGGCGCCGGTCACCGGCAGGAGCACGGTGAGCGCGGCCGCCGCGAGCGGGCCGCGCGGCACGACGCCCGTGGCACGGTACGCGCGGACCTGGCGGATCACCTCGTACAGGCCGAAGCCGCAGAGCGCGACGGCGAAGCCGAGCACCGGGGTGCCGCCGACCGCCGCCAGCGGCAGGAAGACACCGTCGGCCTGACCGAAGGCGATCTTGCCCCAGGGGAAGCCTCCGAAGGGGACACGCGCGCGTGCCGCCTCGGCGAGGATCCACACCGCGGCGGCGAACACCGGCCAGCCGGGGAGCCGGGAGACGGCCGCGATCCCGAGACCGGCGGCGGCGATGAACAGCGCCTCGACCGCGGACAGCGCGATCCACGGGAACCGCCCGACCTCGGAGCCGGTCCAGATCAACAGCGGCAGCAGGAAGCCCAGACCGGCAAGGTAGCCGAGACCGAACCCGGCCCGCAGACGGCGGCCGCGCAGAGCCCAGCCGAGCAGGCCGAACGCCGGCAGCGCGAGCCACCACAACGGACGGGGCGGGAAGCTCAGGAAGAGCAGCACGCCCGACAGCACGGCCGCTCCCGGCCGTACGAGGCGCCGCAGGCCGGACGGACCGGGCTCCGGGGTGGCGGCGGGTCCTGAGGCGTCGACGGGGGTGATCGTGGTGCTCACCCTGCGGAGTCTACGGCGCGTACCCGGGCACGGAGGACCCCGGCTCGGGCGGTCCGCCGACGCCGTCGTGCACGGTGTCGCGCACCACGCGGCACCCGGGCCGCGCAGGAAGCGGCACACCAGCCCCGCGCGCCGCGGCCCTCCGCCATCACCGTTCCCACACCTCTGCCGCAACGTTCCTGCGCATTCGCTCCCCAAACCCCGGCAGCCCCGTTACGGTGTCCGCCAGACGGAGCGGGGGGACGACGGGGATGGCTGCACCTGCGGCTGAGCGGGCCGCCGTGCGTGAGCGTGGGCGGGCACCGGATGTCGCCGGGGTGCTGATCCTCGGCGCCGTCGTGCTGTGGTCGCTCGTCACCGCCACCGGCCGGGACGCCCGCCCCGAGGGCATCCTCCTCGCCGTGCTCGCGCTCGCCGCGGGTTACGCCTGCGGCCGGATCTCCGGCACGCTGCTCCCGGTGGCCGCTTCGGCGGCCGCGTCCCTCGCCGCGCTCGGCCTCGCGCTGACCTCCGGGCCGAGCATCCCGGGCACCACCCCCACCGGTTCCGTACCGCCCGGTCACACGGGTGCGGCCGCGGCGCTGCTCGTCCTGGCCGCCGGCGCGGCCTGCTGCGCGGCCTCGGCCACCGATTCGGTCCCGGTCCGTCTTCTGCTGCGGACACTCGCGCTCGGGGTGGCGGCCGTGGCGCTGGTCCTGGGCTCCGTGGTGGGTTTCGTCGCGGCGCTGGGTGTCCTGCTCTGCTCCCTCGCGGCGGTACGGATGCGACGCCGGCTCCTCGGTCTCGCGGGGCTGGTGCTGGCGACGGGGCTGTTCGTGGGGGTGTCCTGGGCCGTGGCGGAGGAGCGGCTCCCCGAGGGGCTCGCGGTCTCCCTGGAGGGCCAGCTGACCGGGCACCGGGTGCTGCTGTGGCAGGAGGCGTCCGCGATGGCGAAGGAGAACCCGCTGGTCGGGGTCGGCCCGGAACGCTTCGGCGCGCTGAGCCCCACCGCCCGGACGACCCTGTACGCCGACGGCAAGCCGCATTCGGCCCCGCTCCAGCAGGCTGCGGAGCAGGGGGTGCCGGGGGTCGTCCTGCTGGGTGCGACCTACGGCTGGCTGGTGTGCGGCCTGTGGACCTCGCCCCGACGGACGGCGGTGGTCCTGACAGCGGCGGCGACCCTGACCGCGCTGGCGGCGCTCGCCACGGTCGGCAACGCACTGAGCTTCACCCCGGTCACCGTGGGCGCCGGTCTTCTCGCGGGTCTGGCGACGGCCCGCGCGGCACCGGCGCCGACCGACGACTGACGGCTGACGGCTGACGGCTGACGGCTGACGGCTGACGGCTGACGAGTAAGCCCACCGACCGTCCACCGCCCACCGCCGGCCTCCGCTGCGGCGAGCTGCGGCTACACACCGGACGCTCAGGCGCCCGTCGGCCCCGCCGGTGTCGGGGGGCGCAGTCGGTCGCGGATGACGCGGACGCCGAACTCGGCGTCGTCGACCGTGACCGTGAACGTCCGGCCGTCGTCCAGCTTCAGGACCAGTGCCTCGCCCCGGCGGACGATGACCCCCTTGCCCTTCTCCGGCCGCCAGCGGTACCCCCAGCCACCCCATTCGTGGGGGGTGACCTTCGCGACGTAGTCGGCGCCGACCACATGGGCGAGCAGGATGCGCCGACGCGGCACTCCGATGTGGCCGCAACGGACCTCCATGGCCCGCTGGTCCACCTTGACCTCGACATGGACGAAAGCGAGCGTCCCGAACAGCACGAGAAGCCCTGCGGCGACACAGCCGATCACGGCCATCAGCAAGGCCGCGATGCCGGAGGTCCACGCGGAGTCGACCGCGAGGGTGATGCCGAGCGCCATACAGGCGGCACCGGCGACCGCGGCCACCCACTGCATACGGTTGGTGGCCCGGCCGATCCACACCTCGGGCAGTGGCGCTTCGATGCCCAGAGGCCGGTGATGCCGAGGATGTCCGAAATGGTCCATCATGCGGGGCAGCCTACTCACGTTCCGCTCGTACGGCGCCCCGTCGGGGCCGGACGGCGGCTCCGTCAGCGGGCGGGCGCCGCGGCCCGGAGCAGGCGGCCTTCCGCGTAGCTCAGTGCGGCGGCCGGGAGGTCCGAGGTCCGTCCGCTCAGCAGAACGGTCAGACCGCCGGACGGGGTCGCGGTGGGCGCGGGCTCGGCGCCGATCCGACGGAGCGCCTGTGCCGCGACTGCCCCCGCGGAGCCGTGGAAAACCACCGGCGGCAGGTCGGCGGACTGCACCGCGGCGCGGATCTGCTCGGCGACCAGTTCGTAGTGCGTGCAGCCGAGGACCAAGGCCCGCACGTCGTGCGGGGTGAGGGCGGCGGCGGCCGCGACGGCCCGCTCGACGGCGTCCGCGTCGGCGTGCTCCACCGCGTCG
This sequence comes from Streptomyces sp. NPDC056222, assembly GCF_042264065.1. Classification (NCBI taxonomy): domain Bacteria; kingdom Bacillati; phylum Actinomycetota; class Actinomycetes; order Kitasatosporales; family Streptomycetaceae; genus Streptomyces; species Streptomyces sp. NPDC056222. The sequence goes on from NZ_JBHJTL010000008.1 coordinate 7,560, forward strand.
GCAAGTCCGGGGCAGGGCACCTCGGTGACCTCGGCGCCGTCGGCGAAGTCGCGGATCAGGCCGCGCTGGTACGGGCTGCCGGTGGTGGCCGGGGTCGCCCAGATGGCGACCTTGCCGCCCTCCGAGGCGGCGGGCTTGATCGCGGGGACCGTGCCGATCACCGGGATACGGGGCTCCAGCGCGGCGCGCAGCGCGGGCAGGGCGTGCACGGTGGCGGTGTTGCAGCCGATGATCAGCGCGTCGGGCTCGTGCTCCGCGGCGGCCCGGGCGACGGTCAGGGCCCGCTCGGTGAGGTCCTCGGGTGTGCGGGGGCCCCAGGGCATCCCGTCGGGGTCGGAGGAGAGGACCAGATCGGCGTCGGGCCGCAGTCGGCGAACCGCGACCGCCGCCGGGAGCAGGCCGATTCCGGAGTCCATGAGCGCGATCTTCACCCGATCACCCTAGCCGACCACCCTTGCGTCCCCGGCGATCTGGGGCAGACTGCGGCGAATGAGCGCCATTGCCTGGATCGCCACGGGTTCGCTCGCCGCCTGGGGGTGGCTGCTGCTGGGTCAGGGGTTCTTCTGGCGTACCGATCAACGCCTGCCGAAGGCCCACGCGCGCGTGCGGCCTGGCGACTGGCCCAGGGTCACGATCGTCGTGCCGGCACGGGACGAGGCGGAGGTGCTTCCGCTGAGCCTGCCGTCGTTGCTCTCGCAGGACTATCCGGGCGAGGCGGAGGTCGTCCTCGTCGACGACGGCAGTTCGGACGGCACCGGGAAGCTCGCCGGTGAGCTGGCGTCGCGGTACGGAGGGCTGCCGTTGACCGTGGCCTCGCCGGGCGAGCCGGAGCCCGGCTGGACGGGGAAGCTGTGGGCGCTGCGCCACGGCATCGGCCTGGCACGCGCGCGTGGCCCGGAGTTCCTGCTTCTGACGGACGCCGACATCGCCCATGAGCCGGACAGTCTGCGCCGCCTCGTGGCCGCGGCCGTCGGAGGCGATCTGGACCTGGTGTCCCAGATGGCCCGGCTGCGGGTGGCGAGTTTCTGGGAGCGGCTGGTCGTGCCGGCCTTCGTCTACTTCTTCTCCCAGCTGTATCCGTTCCGCTGGATCAACCGCCGACGCCCGCTGGCCACGGCGGCGGCCGGCGGCTGTGTGCTGCTGCGGACGTCTATGGCCGAGCGGGCGCGGGTGCCGGACTCGATCCGGCAGGCGGTGATCGACGACGTGTCGCTGGCCCGCGCGGTGCGGCGGGCCGGCGGGAGGATCTGGCTGGGCCTCGCCGAGCGGGTGGACAGCATCCGGCCGTATCCGCGCCTGGCCGATCTGTGGCGCATGGTCTCGCGCAGCGCGTACGCCCAACTCCGCCACAATCCGCTGGTGCTGGCCGGCACGGTGGCCGGGCTGGCCGTGGTCTACCTCGCTCCCCCGGTGGCGCTGGTGGCCGGGGTGGCGGGCGGTGACACCGCGGCGGCGTGGGCGGGCGGAATCGCATGGGCGGTGATGGCGGGGACGTACCTCCCGATGCTCCGCTACTACCGGCAGCCGCTCTGGCTCGCTCCCACGCTCCCTTTCACCGCGCTGCTCTATCTCCTCATGACGGTGGACTCGGCGGTGCAGCACTACCGGGGCCGGGGCGCGGCCTGGAAGGGGCGGACCTATGCCCGTCCCCGGCCGGCCCCGGACCGGTGATCACTTGACGGCGGGCGTCCACTTCATGCCCCAGCCGTACGCCTCGTCGGCGGTCCGCTGCATGCTGATCCCGAGCAGCGGGTCGAGGTAACGCGCCTCCCGCTGGACGATCAGGTCGCCGTCCTCCTGGGTGAGCAGGGCGAGCGCGCAGACGGTCGCCGGGCCGGTGCATTCGTCGAGGGAGAACTCGACGGGGGCACCGTGCTGGGGCTGGAGGGTCACGGTGGCGTCCAGACCGGCGAAGCTGCGGGCGCCCGCGTAGATGGTGACGAAGACGAGGATGCGGCGGAACTCGGCCCGTGTGGTCAAGGTTGACCGTGAGGTTCTCGCCCGAGTCGACGTCCCCGGTGCGGTCGTCCCCGTCGAGATGGATGTACGGGGGTTCGTGCAGCGACCCGAAGCCTTGGAGCGCCTGGACCACGCCCTTGCTTCCGTCGGTGAGTTCGTACAGGGCGCACAGGTCGAGATCGAGGGCGACGGGGGCGTCGGAAGCGCCGCGCTTCCCGACCGCTCGGCCGAGTTTGGCCCCCCAGCCCGTGGTCTGCTTGCGGACCCGCCAGTTGAGGTTCACCCGCAGGGTGCCGGAGGTGCCGCCCTGCTTGGCCAGGGAGACCTTCGGCGAGTCCTTCGTCAGGGTGATCTTCGTGAGCGAGACATTCGCGGGGGCCACCACGGCCGCAGCGGGTTCCTGCGCGACCACGGCCGCGGCGGGCGGCTCCGGGAGCCCGGGCTCCTCGACCGTGATGCCGAAGTCCGTCGCCAGGCCTTCCAGGCCGGAGCCGTACCCCTGGCCCACCGCCCGGAACTTCCACTCCCCCTGCCGCCGGTAGAGGTTGCCGAGGACGAATGCCGTCTCGACGCTCGCGTCGGTGCTGTCGTACCGGGCGATCTCGGCGCCGCTGTCCCCGTCCACCACGCGGATGTACAGCCCCGGGACCCGGCCGAAGGTTCCGCCGTCGACCGAGGCCGCCAGGACGATCTGCTCGACGACCGGTTCCACGCGCTCCAGATCCACGGTCACGACGTCCTCCGTCGCGCCGCCCGCAGCATCGTTTCCGCCCCCCGCGGCGCGCTTTCCCTCACGCCGAACGGCGCCCGAAGCGTGCTCCGGCTGGTTGCAGAAAACGAAGTCGGTATCGGAGCGCACTTTCCCCGACACAAGGAGTAGCGCCGAGGCGTCGACATCCGGCACTCCCGCACCTGAACGCCAGCCCAATTCGACGCGCACAGTGCGCGCCGCCACCGGAACATTGGCTCCCTTAAGCATGGACATGATCCCCCCACTCACGCTCCCGGCACATCAAGATTTCTTTACGTCAACCTAATGCCGGGTCATGCCGGGCACCCGGGGCAACCCGTGGGTAACCCCTTCCCAGCTCGTGTTTTCAAGATCAGTGGTCCGCCGGAGCCTCTCGGAGCGACCGTTTTTGTCACGTTCGATCGCATTAAGGATCGACGGTCACTCAGAACCCGTCAAACAACCCTCTTATCGGGCTCCCCAACCAGCACATCGTGGGCTTAACTTATGTGCCATGACCTCCCCCCGCTCCACCTACGGCGGCGGTTACTACACCGCGCCGTCGTTCCCCGACACCCCCATCTACGACTCCCTGGTCGCGGAGCGGGGCACGCCTCAGATCGCCCCGATCCGAGTGCCTTCCGCGTACGACACCGGCAACAGCTATCTGCCGGCGCTGCCCGCGGCCCTGCCCGCCCTCCCGGCGGGACCCAGCCAGCCCGCCCCGGCCTACAACGGCGGCGGTTCCTACGGTTACCCGCAGCCGATGCAGCAGCAGATGGCCCCGGTTCCGCTGCAGCACGCTCCTGCGCCGTACATCCCCCAGCAGCCCGCCGCCCCTCGGGGATACACGGGCGGCCAGCCCCAGCAGCCCCAGCGCCCGGTGAATACCGGGTACGAGGCGATGCGCCCGGCGGCACGGCCCGCCCCGGCGCCCGCGCCGTACCAGGACCCCTACAACCGCCCGTACCAGGGTCAGGGGTACTGAGCGACACCAAACACGGAGCTACTGGCAGGATGGCGACATGTCGATCCCTCGCCTGCGCTCCGTCCACGTCCACCCGGTCAAGGCGCTGCGCGGTTACGCACCCGCCGAGGCGGAGGTCCAGCCATGGGGACTGGCCGGTGACCGCCGTTGGGCCGTCGTGGACTCGTCGGGCAAGGTCGTGACCCAACGCCGTCATCCGCAGATGGCGTTGGCCTCGGCCCTACCGCTGCCGAGCGGTGGCATCGAGGTGTCCGCGTCCGGCCGCCCGACGCTGTCGGTCGAGGTGCCGCGGCCGTCGTCCACGATCCGGGTGGAGGTCTTCGAGACTCCGGTGGAGGCGGTCCCGGCCGATCCCGCGGCCGACACGTGGTTCAGCGAGTACCTGGGCACCGAGGTCCGGCTCGTCCACATGGACGAGCCGGCGCACCGGCGTCCGATCAAGCCCGAGTTCGCGCTGCCGGGCGAAACGGTGAGCTTCGCGGACGGCTTTCCTCTCCTGGCCACCACCACCGCCTCCCTCGACGCCCTCAATTCGCTGATCGCCCAGGGCGATCACGCCGACGAGGGCCCCCTTCCGATGAACCGCTTCCGGCCGAACGTGGTCATCGACGGGACCGCGCCGTGGGCCGAGGACGGCTGGACCCGGCTCGCCATCGGCGAGGTCACCTTCCGGGTCGCCAGGTCCTGCGGCCGTTGTGTCGTGACCACCACCGACCAGCGGACCGCCGAGCGCGGCAAGGAGCCGCTGCGGACGCTCGCCCTCCACCGCAAGGACGGCAGCCGGCTGATCTTCGGCCAGAACCTCGTGCCCGAGACCGTCGGCACCCTCCGGGTCGGCGACGAGGTCAAGATCATCGACTGAGGTGGCGCGGCCGCCGCCCGATCGCGGCGCGATTCCCGTCCCGGCGGGCAGGGAACCCTCCCCGGGGGCAGACTCGTTGAGAGAGCCGAGGACGAGGGGGTGCGAGGCGTGCGAGCTGCCACCGGAGTCTGGCGCTGGCGGCACAATCCCCTGCGCCGGACCACAGACCTGATCGAGGCGTGGGTCGCGCTCACCGCCGTGGTGCTGCTCGTGCTCGCCGTGCCGACGGTCGGCTGGATCTCCGTCGTGCGCACGGACGCCTCCCTCCAGCGCGCGGTCCAGGCCCAGTCCCGGCTGCGCCAGCCCACGACGGCGCGGGTCGTCCGGCTCGCCGACACCCCGGCGCCGGGACTCACGAGCCCCGAGTCCGGGGACGAACAGCCGCTCCGCCGTTCCGTCGTGGCCCGCTGGACGGCGCCGGACGGCACGCCGCGCACGGGGACGGTGACCACCCGGCGCGAACTGGCCGATCCGGGCGACACGTTCCGGCTCTGGACGGACCGCGGCGGCCGTCCGGTCACGGCGCCCATGGAGCCGGAGACCGCGCACGCCCACGCGATCGCCATCGGACTGCTCACTGCCGCCCTGGCCGGCGTCTTCGTCGAGGCGGCCAGGCGTCTTGTCGTACGGCGGCTGGTACACCGGCGGTACCAACGCCTCGACCGCGCATGGGCCAAGGCCGGTCCCGACTGGGGGCGTACGGGCGCGGGCAGCTGACCGTCGGACCGACGCGCCCCGCGCTACCAGCCACCCCTTCCCCTACGCGTACCGGCGCGTCCGGCCGACCCGTCGACCGGACGTACCCGGCACGAGCGGCCGACCCGTCAACCCCTCGCCGTCGCGCGCGCTACGGTGGGGCATCCGATGAGCAGCGACGCATGAGGCGGGGGCAGAGCACACCCATGGCACAGGGCACGGTCCAGGTGACGCACACCGGCACATCGCGGTGGCGGCGCCGCACGGGTGAGTACGCGTCCCTCGCCGCAGCCCTGGAGGCCGCGGGAGACGGCGATGTCCTCACCGTCGCGCCCGGCACCTACCGGGAGAACCTCGTCATCGAACGGGCCGTCACCCTGCGCGGCCCGGAAGGCGGTGTCGGCTCGGTCCGCATCGCCCCCGTGGACGGTGTACCGCTGACCGTACGGGCGTCCGCGACCGTCCAGGACCTGCATGTGGAAGGCCAGGACACCGCCGCGCCGGCACTGCTCGTCGAGGACGGCACCCCGGAGCTGCTCGATCTACGGATCGTGACCCGGTCGGCCGCCGGCCTCGAGGTCCGCGGCGCCGCCCGCCCCACCGTCCGGCGCTGCACCGTCGACAATCCGGCGGGCGTCGGCATCGCCGTACTCGACGGCGCCGGCGGGGTGTTCGAGGAGTGCGAGATCGTCTCGGCCGGGCAGTCCGGGGTCTCCGTGCGCGGCGGCGCCCATCCGCGGTTGGAGCGGTGCCGGGTCCATCACGCCTCGGGCGCCGGGATCACCGTCAACGGCGAGGGCAGCGGCCTGGAGGCCATCGGCTGCGAGGTGTACGAGATCAAGGGCACCGGTCTGCAGATCGCGGCCCGCGCGACCGCGCACCTCACCGACTCCTCCCTGCACCGCACCTCGGCCGACGGCATCACGCTCGACACGGACGCGGTCCTGACCCTCTCCGACTGCGACATCCACGACATCCCCGAGAACGCGATCGACCTGCGTTCGCGCTCCGTGCTCACGCTGACCCGCTCCACCGTGCGCCGCTTCGGCCGCAACGGGCTCTCGGTGTGGGACCCCGGCACCCGGGTGGACGCCAACCAGTGCGAGATCCACGACAGTACGGGCGACTACCCGGCGGTCTGGATCAGCGACGGGGCGACCGCCGTCCTCGACGCGTGCCGGGTGCACGACGTACCGGACGCGCTGTTCGTCCTCGACCGGGGCTCGCGCGCGGACGTCGTCGACAGCGATCTGTCGCAGGTGCGGAACACTGCTGTGTCGGTGAGTGACGGGGCGACCGCGCAGCTGGACGACTGCCGGATCCGGGAGGCGTCCACGGGCGCCTGGTTCCGGGACCACGGCAGCGGCGGGACGCTCGGCGGCTGCACCATCGACGCCGTACAGACGGGGGTGATCGTCACCAAGGGCGCCGACCCGACGATCGAACGGTGCACGGTCACCTCGCCCGCCGAGGCCGGGTTCTACGTCTCCGCCGAGGGGCGCGGCTCCTTCCACGGCTGTCGGGTGACCGGCAGCGGCGGCTACGGCTTCCATGTGATGGACGGCTGCCGCACGACCCTGCGCAAGTGCCGTACGGAGCGCTGCGCCCGCGGCGGGTACGAGTTCCCCGACGAGGGTCCGGTCGCGGAGGACTGCACGAGCGACGAGAGCGCGGTGCGGACCAATCCCGCCCCGGACACCGGGACCGTCCTGACGGCGACGCAATCGGCGGGGCCGCTCGGTACGGTTCCCGCGCCGCGCTCCCCCGTCGTCCCTCCAGCCCCGCCTGTCCCCGAGCCGGCTCCGGAGGCACGTTCCTCGAAGGACGTGCTCGGTGAACTGGACGCGCTGGTGGGTCTGGAGAGCGTGAAGCACGAGGTGCGCACGCTCACCAACATGATCGAGGTCGGGCGCAGACGGCAGGAGGCCGGCCTCAAGGCCGCCTCGGTCCGCCGCCATCTGGTCTTCACCGGCAACCCCGGCACGGGCAAGACGACCGTCGCCCGGCTCTACGGCGAGATCCTCGCCTCGCTGGGCGTCCTGGAACGCGGGCATCTGGTCGAGGTGTCCCGGGTCGACCTGGTCGGCGAGCACATCGGCTCGACCGCGATCCGTACCCAGGAGGCCTTCGACCGGGCGCGCGGCGGTGTGCTCTTCGTCGACGAGGCGTACGCGCTGTCGCCCGAGGACTCCGGCCGGGACTTCGGGCGCGAGGCGATCGACACACTGGTGAAGCTGATGGAGGACCACCGCGACGCGGTCGTGGTGATCGTCGCCGGATACACGGCGGAGATGGAACGCTTCCTGACCGTCAACCCGGGTGTGGCGTCGCGCTTCTCACGGACCATCAGCTTCAGCGACTACGTGCCGGAAGAGCTGCTGCGGATCGTGGAGCAGCAGGCGGACGAGCACGAGTACCGGCTCGCCGAGGGCACGGACGAGGCGCTGCGGAAGTACTTCACCGAGCTGCCGAAGGGGCCGGCGTTCGGCAACGGCCGTACCGCGCGGCAGACGTTCGAGTCGATGGTGGAGCGGCACGCCGGGCGGGTCGCCGTGCTCGCCGAGGTGAACACGGACGACCTGACCCTGCTCTATCCGGAGGACCTTCCGGAACTCCCCTGATCCGCCTGGTCGTTCGTGCCCCCGTCGCCGTCGCGTTGGCGGGGCAGTGCGGGCGGCAACCGGTCGAGGAGTACGGACCGTTCGGCGGCGAACACCGGGTCGGCCTGGTAGTCGGAGTGGCCCAGGATCGGTTCCGGCAGCGGGTGTTCGTGGGTCCGGCCGTAGACGAGCGGATCGAGGAGCACGGCGCGGTCGACGGCCGGCTTGGCTCCCTCGGCGGGGACCCGTACGGGTCCGCCTATCGGGTCGGTGGCGCGGTAGAGGTTGCTCCAGCAGTGCACCGTACGGTGCAGGGCGCGCAGCGGCCCCGGGCCGAAGTAGGCGGGGAACCAGCGGCCGTAGAGCCGCTCCAGCGGGGAGCCGTAGGTCAGCAGCGCGACCCGCCCGCGGGTCGTCGGCGGCAGCTGCCAGACGGCCGCCGCGGCCAGCACACTGCCTTGGGAGTGGCCGGAGATGACGAGCCGGCCGCCCGTGTGTCTGGTCCAGGAGCTCATCCGCCAGGTGAGGTCGGGCACGGCCCGTTCGGCGTAACAGGGCGGGGCGAAGGGGTGCGCGGCACGCGGCCAGAAGGTGCCGACGTCCCAGAGGATGCCGATGGTGCGACGGGCCGAGGCGTCCCTGTAGGCGCGTCGGCCCCAGGTGACGAAGAGCAGGAAACCGAAACCGATCATCCAGGAGCCGAGGGACTGGGCCGTGTCGGCGGCGGAGGCGATCGCGGGGTGCGCGCCGTCGAAGGCCCGGCCGGGTACGTTCCCGCTGGCCCAGGCCCCCGCGACGGAACCGGCACCGAGCAGGAGGGTCGCGCCCGAGACGATCCCGACCAGGGCGGGAGCGGCGTCGGTGAGTCCGGCGGTGGCCCGGCCCGCGGCGATCCGAGCGGTACGAACAGGGTCGGGGGCCTCGGCTCCGTACTCGGCCTCGACGACGGGCCCGAGACGGCGGGCGGAACGTGCGGTCCGTACGACGAGGAAGACGACCGGGGCGAGGAGCATCAGGAGCAGGACGGGGATGACGGACGCCTGCCAGCTCAGCAGCACGGGCGGGGCCACGGGAGAGCCGGCGCCCATGCCGGGGGTGCCGGGCCCGTCGAGCCAGTCGGCCATGCGCTGGGCGACTCCGCCGGACATCACTCCCCCGAGGGCGCAGGCGAGCATGGCGACGGCCGGGCCGCCGAGGCCGTACAGGGCGGTGCGCGGCTCGCGGTGGGGGCGGTGCAGGAGGAGGGCGACCACAGCGAGGGCGACGACGAGGCCGCCCTGGGCCAGGGTCAGGACGCCGAAGGCGGCGTCGCCGGGCAGGGTGCCGGCGGAGCGCCACTCGGGGCGGGACCAGCCGGCGTGGAGAACGGCGAAGGCGAGCAGGACGAGGGAGGCGCCGGGCAGCCAGGAGACCATGGCCCGTTCGAGCCGCAGGTCGAGGCGCTTCTCGCTGCGGCCACGGCGGCAGACGACCCACAGGACGACGAAGGCGAGGACGACGAAGGCCGCCTGGAGGGACCAGGCGAAGGCTTTCGGCAGGGCGTCGGACGCGCCACGGTCATGGCGGGCGGCGGCTCCGGTGACGGCCGAGGCGACCGTCAGAAGGCCCGCCGCGGTGTGGGCGGCGCGCAGTCGGGCGACGAGGCGCCGGCCGTACCAGAAGCCGGGCCGGCCGAGGGCGGGACGGAGTTCGGTGGGGGTGGGGGCGTCGGCGCTCTCGGTGTCCGCCGTCGCCGAGTCCGACCCCGACTCGGCCGGCTCGGTGTCCGCCGGTTCCGTCGGTTCCGCCGCCGCTTCGTCGTACCCCGTGGGCGGGCGCTGGGCCTCGTACGCGCTCCACGTCCGGTTGGAGAGGTACCAGAGCAGTCCCACCAGTGCGGCCGGGACCACGGCGGCGAGCGCGAGACGGCGGCCCGGCTGGGACCACCAGCCGCCCCGTTCGGCCGAGAGGAAGCCGAGCCAGGAGCGGTCCTCCGTGCAGGCGGCGGATCCGGCGCACTGCCAGGCCGTCAGATCGAGCGCGACCTCGCACGCGGCGGCGGTGAGCAGCACGGTGAGGGTGAGGGCCACGAGCCGCACCAGGACACCGTAGAGCCGGACGAGACCGGGGCGCCCCTTGGCCGGCGGACGCATCCAGTGGGCGAGGTTGGCGACCATGAAGGGCAGGAGCAGCAGCCACAGGGCGCGGGCGCCGTTGCCGGAGGTGAGGTTGGACCAGCAGTACGCCTCCGGAACCGGCCGTTCGGCGTAGCGCTCGGGGTGCTCCTCGGCGTCGAGGTCGTCGGTGCGGCGGTGCATGGCGGCGGTCGTGTCGCCGGTGACCCGGACCGTACGGGGGTCGCCCAGCATGTCCTGCGGCGTGGCGCCGCCGACACCGTGGACGAGGAGCTCGAGCGCCGCACCTCCGCTCTTCGGGGCAGGTGTGGCAGGGGACACTTCGGCGTCTCGCTCTCTGGGTGGCAGGATTCGACGACAGGCAACAGGATCGCGGAAGGCCGTGCACTCGTGCACGGGCTCTCACCGAATCCGACGGCAATCCCCCAGTCCCCTTCGGAAGGAACGGCCCCCGGTGGTGAGCGACCATCAGAATCTCCTCGCGGAGCAGCGGCGCGCCCTCATTCTGGACGAGGTACGGCGGCGCGGCGGTGTACGGGTCAATGAACTGACACGGCGGCTCAATGTCTCCGACATGACGGTCCGCCGGGACCTGGACGCACTGGCCCGTCAGGGTGTCGTCGAGAAGGTGCACGGCGGCGCGGTGCCGGTGGTGGAGACGAGTTCGCACGAACCGGGGTTCGAGGCCAAGTCCGCGCTGGAGCTGGGCGCGAAGGAGGACATCGCCCGGGCGGCGGCGCGCATGGTCGCGCCCGGTTCGGCGATCGCGCTGTCGGGCGGTACGACGACGTTCGCCCTGGCGGAGAAGCTCCTCGACGTGCCGGATCTGACGGTGGTGACCAATTCGGTACGGGTCGCCGACGTCTTCCACACGGCGGGTTACGCGGGCGGCGAGTCGCGGCCCGGTGCGGCGACCGTGGTGCTCACGGGCGGCGTACGGACCCCGTCGGACGCGCTGGTGGGGCCGGTGGCCGACCAGGCGATCCGTTCGCTCCACTTCGACGTGCTGTTCCTCGGGGTGCACGGCATCTCCGCGGAGGCGGGGCTCTCCACGCCGAACCTCGCGGAGGCGGAGACGAACCGGCGGCTGATGCGCTCGGCGCGCCGGGTGGTGGTGGTCGCGGACCACACCAAGTGGGGGACGGTGGGGCTGAGTTCGTTCGCCCGGCTCGACGAGGTGGACACGCTGGTGACGGACGCGGGTCTGTCGTCGGAGACCCGGGCGGAGATGGCGGAGCAGTTGCCGGGTCTGGTGGTGGCGGGCGAGGACGAGAACGAGGACGACGCGGTGTGAGCCTCTTCCGCGTCGAGCGCTCGTCGGCCCTGCCGGTCGAGGAGGTGTGGCGACGCCTCACCGACTTCCGCGCGCACGGCCGTCTGGTGCCGCTGACCCGGACGCGGCTGCTCTCCCCCGGGCCCGTGGGCGTCGGAACGCGGTTCGTGGCCCGTACGGGCATCGGACGACTCGCCTTCGACGATCCCATGGAAGTCGTGCGCTGGGAGCCCCCGGCGGCCGGGCGACCCGGCACGTGCCTGCTGGAGAAGCGGGGCAGGGTGGTGCTCGGGCGGGCCGTGATCGAGGTGTACGGGACGCCGGGCGGCGGCTCCCGCGCGGTGTGGGTGGAGGAGCTTCGCCTACGCGGCGTTCCGGGCGCCTTCGATCCCGTACTGGCCCGCGCCGGGCGGAGGCTGTTCGGACGGGCGATGGACGGACTGCTGGGCATGTGACAGAACGTCAGCTAGGGTGTGCGCACTTCAGCCCCGCCCTCCGGAGGTACGGTCCCATGGCACGCCGACTCAGGCCCGTGGAGCTCGACTTCGCCACATCCGCGCCCGTTCGTCTGGTCTTCACGGCGGAGGTGGCTGCCCCGCCGTCCGCCGTGCACCGCTCACTGGCGGTGGAGTTGGGCAGCATGCCCGCCTGGTTCGCCGCCGTGACCTCGGCGGCCCCGACCGCCGACGGCGCCGGCCGTACCGTACGGCTGCGGGGCGGGATCGTGTTCCACGAGACGATCATGGCCGACGAACCGGACACCCGCTACGCCTACCGGATCGACGAGACCAACGCACCGGGCGTCAGCGCCATGCTGGAGGACTGGTCCCTCTCCCCCGCCGGCCCCGGCACCCGGGTCCGCTGGACGATGGCCGTCGACGGCCCCCGGCCCTGCCTCGTCGCCATGCGCCTGGCCCGCCCGGGCGTCGGGAAGTCCTTCCGCGACGCGATGCGCAGCCTGGACCGGCGGCTCACTCCGGCCAGGAACCCGTCTCCAGGAACCGGTCGATAGCGGCGGCGTAGGGCGCGATGTCCATGCCCTGGTCGGCCAGCCAGGCGTCGGAGTAGTACTTGTCGAGGTAGCGGTCGCCCGGGTCGCAGATCAGGGTCACGACGCTGCCGGTACGGCCGTGTTCGACCATCTCCGCGACGATCTTCAGCGCGCTCCACAGTCCCGTACCGGTGGAGCCGCCCGCCTTGCGGCCGATCGCGGTCTCCAGGGCGCGGACGGCGGCGACGCTGGCCGCGTCCGGGACCTTCATCATCCGGTCGATCGCACCTGGCACGAAGCTCGGCTCCATGCGCGGCCGGCCGATGCCCTCGATGCGCGAACCGCAGTCGGAGGAGGCGAGCGGGTCGTTGTTCGTCCAGCCGTCGAAGAAACAGGAGTTCTCGGGGTCGGCCACGCAGATGCGGGTGTCGTGCTGCATGTAGTGCACATAGCGCGCGATGGTCGCCGAGGTGCCGCCGGTGCCCGCCGTGGCGACGATCCAGGCGGGTTCGGGGTACCGCTCCAGCCTCAGCTGCTGGTACATCGATTCGGCGATGTTGTTGTTGCCCCGCCAGTCGGTGGCCCGCTCGGCGTAGGTGAACTGGTCCATGTAGTGCCCGCCGGTCCGCTCGGCGAGGGCCGCGGACTCCTCGTACATCTTGCGCGAGTCGTCCACGAAGTGGCACTGGCCGCCGTGGAACTCGATCAGGCGGCACTTCTCCGGACTGGTGGTGCGGGGCATCACGGCGATGAAGGGCACCCCGATCAGCTTGGCGAAGTACGCCTCGGAGACGGCCGTCGAGCCGCTGGACGCCTCGATGACGGGCTTGCCGGGCCGGATCCAGCCGTTGCAGAGGCCGTAGAGGAAGAGGGAGCGGGCGAGACGGTGCTTCAGGCTGCCGGTGGGGTGGGTCGACTCGTCCTTGAGGTAGAGGTCGATGCCCCACTTCTCCGGGAGCGGGAAGCGCAGCAGGTGGGTGTCGGCGGAGCGGTTGGCGTCGGCCTGGACCTTGCGGACGGCGTCCTTCAGCCAGGCGCGGTACGCCGGGTCGCTGCGGTCGATGTCGATGGTGGCCGCGGCCTGTGGCGCGCTGCCCGACACCGTGTTCTCCGTGGTGCTCATGCGTCCCTCTCCTCATCCTTCCCCCGACGGTCCCCACTGGTGACGATAACTCGCTCACCTGCGCAAACGTTCACTTTGGGGGTCCATAGGAGTCCCTTGCAGAAGGGCACTCTGGTGCGCCTGCCGCACGCCGGGCACACTGGTCGGAACAACCGGTGCGAAGGGGGCGGAGCGATATGAAGGAGCCCGAGTTCACGGCCACGGGTGTACGGATCGAGCGCTGGCCCCGCTCGCTGACCCGGGCGGGCGAGGTCCGGATCGAGGACGGCCGGCTGTCGCTGCTGACCAGCTACGGCAGCGAGATCGACAGCGCCCCGGTGAGTTCCGTGCGGGCCGGACGGCCCTGGTTCGCGAAGCCCGACGAGACGGTGGCCACGGTCAACGGGACGCGTTACCGCCTGACCATGGACGGGCCGCAGGACCGGGCGGCGGGCCCGGGGCGCTTCCTCGAAGCGCTGAAGAAGGCGGCCAAGAAGAGGTAGGCGCGGAGCGACGACACTCCGGTGACCTGCGGCGGGTCGCCGCGAGTTGCGGGCCACTCACCACTGGTTCACCCTGGAACCACCTCACCGAGGGTTTACCGGCGGTGACGCTGTGATCCAGCCCGCCGCCCTGCAGTACCGCATGACAGATCCGAATCTTCGTCTTCTTCCGGACCTACTTCGGGGAGTCGCAGCCGTGATCAGCGAGCCAAGCAGGCACTGCACGGTGGAGCTCCAGGCCCTGCCGTCGCGGATCGGTCAGGTCCGCAGGATCGTATCGGCGCATCTGCGCTACTGGCATCTCGATGCGTTGATCGACCATGCGGCGCTCGGTGTCACCGAGCTGCTGACCAATGTTCACCGGCACGCACAGCCGGACAAGAGGTGCACCGTCGAGATCGAGCTGCTGCTCGACCGACTCATGGTCTCGGTCCATGACCACGACCCGCGCATACCGGGATTCGCCGGCAGGACGGGAATCCTGGGGGCCCAGGACCTCGTCGGGATCGACGAGTTGGCCACGTCGGGCCGCGGTCTGGCCATCATCGAGGCGGTCAGCGAGAGCTGGGGCATCCGCCCGCACGGCGACACGGGGAAGGTCGTGTGGTTCACCCTCTCCGCGCCGACCCCCACGGTGGCCGTCCCCTTCCGGTCGCACGCCGTCCACGGCGCGACGACCGACGGTCCCTTCGCCGACCAGACCCGCTTCCCCGGCGCGCATGGCACGGGACTTGAGGGTGTGCCCTTCGGGTCCCCGACGGAGCCCGCCCGCGCCCCGTCGGTCGCCCGCTCGGTCCTCATGGGCTGAGTCGGGGGCGGGGCGGGAATGCCGCGGACCGGACTACCCGTATCGGATCCAAAATCCAAAATCCAGAATCCAAGATCCGATGTCCACACGGGATCCAAGGGACCCGACATGGGTGATCCGGTACGCGTGATCCGGCATCGGCGTCATTCCGTCGCGATCGCCCGCAGGACGTCCAGCCCGGCCGCCCGCCGGGCCGGGCGCCACGCGGCCACGACGCCCGCCGTCAGGCCGACCAGCGCCACGAGGGCGAGCTGCAACGGCGGTACGGCGAAGGCGAACGCGCTGTCGCTCGCCCCGTCGGACGCCGTGACCAGCACCCAGCCGAGGAAGCCGCCGAGTACGAGTCCGCCGACCGTGCCGAAGGCCGCGACCAGGACGGACTCCCAGCGGACCATGGCCTTCAGCTGCGCCCGGGTCTGGCCGACGGCCCGCAGGAGGCCGAGTTCACGGGTGCGCTCGTGGACCGCGAGGGTCAGCGTGTTGGCGATGCCGAGCAGGGCGATCAGCACGGCCAGTGCGAGCAGCGCGTAGACCAGCGTGAGCATCATGTCGATACCGCTCGCCGACGAGGCGGCGTACTCGTCGCGGGTCTGCACCTCAGGGTTGCCGTACCGCTCGGCGACGTCCTCGACCGCGGCCTTGCCCGCGTCGGCGGAGACGCCGTCCTCGAAGGTCACGGCGACGAGCGTGTCGGAGTCCTGGGCGCGGTGCGGGGCCCAGGCCTCGCGGCTCACGACGTAGTCGCCGGCGAGTTCGGACTGCTGGTAGACGGCCCTGACGGTGAAGGTGTGCCGGCTGCCGTCGGTGAAGGTCAGCTCGGTGGTGTCGCCGGGCTTCAGGCCGGACTTGGCCGCCTCGGTGTCCGCGACGGCGAGGCCGTCGGTGCCGAGGGAGTTCAGCGACCCCTGTACGTCTCCGAGGTCGAAGGAGCGGGCGAGCGCGGTCGGTTCGGTGACGGTCAGGGCCCGCCCCTCGCCGTCGATCTTCGCGACGCCCCGACCGAGACCGACGGCGGTCTCCACCTCGGGCAGCTCGGCGATCGCCGGGGCGAGCCGCGGGCTGAGCCCGCTGCCGCCGGCGCCGAACGACGGTGTGCCGACGGCGACGTCACCGGCGAACGAGCGCGAGACCGTCTGGTCCATCGTGGCCTTCAACGAGGCCCCGAAGACCGTGAAGAGCGAGACCACCGCCACGCCGATCATCAGAGCGGTGGCCGTGGCGGCGGTCCGCCTGGGGCTGCGCAGCGCGTTGCGGCGCGCGAGCCCGCGGTTCGTCCCGCGCAGCGCGCCGCCGAGGACGCGTACCGCGGCCGAGGACGCCACCGGGCCGAGGACGACGAAGGCGGCGAGCGCGAGCACGGCCCCCGCGGAGGCGAGCCACAGCGACGGGGTGGCGAGAACACCGGTGAGCACGACCGCGATCGCGGCGAGCAGCAGTCCGGAGCCGACCAGGACACGCACCCGTGAGGCACCCGACTCGTCCACCACGGTCTCGCGCAGCGCGGCGAGCGGAGCCGTGCGCCCCGCCTTCACGGCCGGCAGCAGCGCCGAGCCGACGCAGACGAGGAGTCCGACGGCGAAGGGCAGCACCATCGACAGGCCGCCGATCACCAGGGCGCCCTCGGGGAAGGGGAAGCCGATCGCCGGGAAGAGCGCCTGGAGCCCGGCCGCCACGCCGATCCCTCCGAGGAGCCCGGCGACCGAGGCCACCAGACCGACCGCCACGGCCTCGACGAGTGTCGAGCCGACGACCTGCCGGCGGGAGGCGCCGAGCGCGCGCAGCAGCGCGTTCTCGCGGGTGCGCTGGGCGACCACGATGGCGAAGGTGTTGTGGATCGAGAAGACGGAGACGAGCAGCGCCACCCCGCTGAACACCAGCAGGAAGGTGGTGAAGAGGCTCAGGAACTGCCCCGAGATCATCTCGGTGTTCTCCGCGGCGGACCGCTCTCCGGTGATCGCCTCGACGCCCTCGGGGAGCACCGGCGCCAGCGCGTCGACCAGTTCCTGCTGCGAGATGCCCGGGCCGGCACGTACGAGGATGCCCGCCGCGTCGCCGGGCTTCGGCGTGAGGTACTTCTCCGCGTCGGCGCGGGTCATCGCGGCGTACGTCACCTGGCCCATGCCGTCCTCGCCGCCGAAGGTGGCGAGACCGACGACGGTGACCTTCACCGGGTCGGGGGTACGCAGGACCGTGGTGTCGCCGATGGACAGGTCGCCCGCCGTCGCGGCGCCGCGGTTGACGACGACCTCGCCGGACTTCTCCGGGGCGCGGCCTTCGGCCAGGGCGTACGGGTTGAGTTCCGCGTCCTCGATCCAGTTGCCGGCGAGGGTGGGCGGGCCCTGGCCGCCGATGGGTTCGCCGTCGGCGGCGACGAGCTGACCGGCGCCTTCGATCCGGGGGGCCGCCGCGGCGACGACAGGAACCTTGGCGATCGTGTCGGCGAGGGACGCGTCGACGGGGCTGCGGGTGCCCTGGCTCTCGCCCTCGACGGTGACCACGCTCGTACTGCGGACGACGGCGTCCGTGCCGCTGCTCGCGTTGCCGAACAGCGAGTCGAAGCTCGCGCGCAGTGTGTCGCCCATGACGAGGGTTCCGGTGAGGAATGCGACGCCGAGCAGGATGGCGGTGAAGGTGCCGACGAGACGCCGCTTGTGGGCGCGAAGTGCGGAGAGGCTGATCTTCAGCGAGGCTCGGGCGGCGTTCATGACGTCACCGCCTCCTGGGTGGTGGACCTGGCGCCCGCCCCCTGGGTGGACCTGGCGTCGAACGCCTTCAGGCGGTCGAGGACACGCTCGGCGGTCGGCTCCGTCATCCGGTCGACGAGGCGGCCGTCGGCGAGGAAGACCACCTCGTCCGCGTGGGCGGCGGCGACCGGGTCGTGGGTGACCATGACGACGGTACGGCCGGTCCGGCGTACGGTCCGGCCGAGGAGCCGCAGCACCTCCTCGCCGGAGCGCGAGTCGAGGTTGCCGGTGGGTTCGTCGGCGAAGACGACGTCGGGGTCGCCGGCGAAGGCGCGGGCGACGGCGACGCGTTGCTGCTGGCCGCCGGAGAGCTGGCTGGGCCGGTGGTGGAGCCGGTCGCGCAGGCCGACGGTGTCGATCAGCCTGTCGAGCCCGGCCCGGTCGGGGGTGGTTCCGGCGAGGTCCAGGGGCAGGGTGATGTTCTCGGCGACGGTGAGGGTCGGCAACAGGTTGAACGCCTGGAAGACGAAGCCGATCCGCTCGCGGCGCAGCAGCGTCAGCCGCCGGTCGTCGAGGGCGGAGAGGTCGGTGTCGCCGATGAACGCGGCCCCGGAGGTGAGGGTGTCGAGCCCGGCGGCGCAGTGCATGAGGGTGGACTTGCCGGACCCCGAGGGGCCCATGATCGCGGTGAAGCGACCGGCCGGGAAGTCGACGCTCACCCCGTCCAGGGCTCTGACCTCGGTGTCACCGACGCCGTAGACCTTCACGGCGTCGACGACCCGGGCTGCGGTGCGCGTGGCCGCGTTGGTGGTGGTGGTCATGCCGCACGCCCCTTGGGTCCCGCGGTACGACCGAACTGCTCCTCCAGGACGGTCAGCCGCCGCCAGTACTCGTCCTCGTCGATCTCACCGGCCGCGAAACGGTGGCCGAGGAGCGCGATCGGGGACTGCTCGTCGTAGGCCGGGCGCGGCCCGGGGCCTCGAAGGCCGCGAAGCCGTCCGGTGCGGCGCAGGACCGTGACCACGGTCAGGATCACGGCCGCCCAGACGAGCGGGATGAACAGGACCCATGGGCCGGGGCCGGCGTGGGCGAGTGTGTTCATGTCTCTCAGCTCCTCGTGCGTAGGTCGCGTGTGTCGCGTGACGATGCTTCGAGACTCGCTCGCGGAGGGGGTCCGGGTCGTCGTACGGCCAGCGGCTTCGTCCGTACGACGTGGGGAGTACGGACCGCACCGCCGGCTGCTCCCACCCACTCGAGACTTCTGTACCTACTGGTATGTACACTTCCCTCATGACGACGTCCGAGCGACTGATCGAGGCCACCCGGGAGCTGCTCTGGGAGCGTGGCTACGTGGGGACGAGCCCCAAGGCGATCCAGCAGGCCGCCGGTGCCGGGCAGGGCAGCATGTACCACCACTTCGCCGGGAAGCCGGATCTGGCGCTCGCGGCGATCCGGCGTACGGCCGAGGAGATGCGGGCGACGGCGGAAGCCGTCCTGGGCGACGGGGGCTCGGCGTACGCGCGGCTGAAGGCGTATCTGCTGCGTGAGCGCGACGTGTTGCGCGGTTGCCCGGTCGGGCGGCTGACGATGGACCCGGAGGTCGTCGCGAGCGACGAACTGCGCGTTCCGGTCGAGGAGACCCTCGACTGGCTGCGCGGTCGACTCGCCGACGTCGTCCAGGAGGGACTGGACAGCGGGGAGTTGACCGGCCCCATCGATCCCGCCGAGCTGGCGGCCACGATCGTGGCGACCGTGCAGGGCGGCTATGTGCTGGCCCGTGCGTCCGGCTCCCCCGCCGCCTTCGACACCGCCGTCCGCGGCCTGCTCGCCCTGCTGTCGACCCTGTCGAGCCGTACCGACTGAGCGCGTACGAGAGAATCGGAGACCGCCCGATGGACGCCATGCAGTACGAGATCACCCTGCCCGCCGACTACGACATGGGGATCATCCGCGAGCGGGTCGCGACGAAGGGGCATCTCCTCGACGACTTCCCCGGCCTCGGCCTCAAGGCGTATCTGATCAGGGAACGCGAGGACGGCTCGCCGGTGAACCAGTACGCGCCGTTCTACCTCTGGACCACTCCGGAAGGGATGAACTCCTTCCTCTGGGGCCCCGGATTCCAGGGGATCGTGAACGACTTCGGCCGGCCGGTGGTGCAGCACTGGTCGGGTCTCGCCTACGAGGAGGGCCCGGCGGCCGACCGGGCGCCACGGACCGCGACGCGCCGCAGGCTCCCCGTACCGATGGGCATCGCTCCGGCGCAGGCCGTGGCGGAGGCGCGCGCCCGCCACGCACGCGAGGCCCGTGAGGACGGCGTGGTGGCGAGCGCGGTCGCGATCGACCCCCGGCACTGGGAGCTGCTGCACTTCACCCTGTGGGCGGAGGAGCCCGCGGCTTCGGCCCCGGGCTCCGGCTCCGGGCTCGGTGCGTACGAGCGTTTCCAGGTGCTGTACGTGTCGGCGCCGGAGCGGGCGGACCTGGCGGCTCAGCCCACCGGGACGAGCGTCAGATAGGCCATGCCGAGGACGCGGCGGTAGCCGTTGAGCCAGGTGGAGCGCTGGCGGTCGACCCGTTCGCGGGTCTCGGCGGCGAGCGGGTGGTCGGGGTGGGCGGCCAGCCAGAGCTCGGTGTCGTTGCGGTAGCCGGACTCGAACTCCTCCCACTCGTCGGCGTCCGCCGTCTCGATCCACGCGGGGCGGAAGCCGGCCTCGATCGCCAGGTCGACGAGCGGTCCGAGCAGGAAGTGCTCCCCGGCGTGCGCGCCGGGCCACATCCCGGCGAGCTCCTCGTCCGTCGGCGTGCGCTGCCAGAAGCCCTCGCCGAGGACGACACGGCCGCCGGGCCGCACCAGGCGCCGCAGTTCGCGCAGGGCTGCGGCCGGGTCGTGGGGCTGATCGGGGTCGCAGAGGGCCTGGCTGGAACCGAGGCAGAGGATCGCGTCGACCGGCCCGCGGGTGGTGCCGAGCGCCGACTCCTCCACGAACTCGACCCGGTCCACGAGTCCGCGCTCCTTGGCGAGGACACGGCCCCGGGCCAGGTCCTCGGCGTTGATGTCGAGGCCGACACCGGTCGATCCGGGCGCGGCCTCCAGGACGCGCATCAGCAACTCGCCCCAGCCGCACCCGATGTCGAGCACGGTGGCGGGCGAGGCGGCGGCGAGCCGCTCGATCATGCGGGTGGCGCGGGCCTCGGAGAGCGGCCCGTGGAAGGTCAGGCTGCCGAGGCGCGGGGGAAGATCGTTATCGGTCATGAGGCGGAACGCTAGTGCGAGAGACGCGATCTGCCCAACCGATATCGGGCCGAGGGGCTTCAGGCCGGGCGTCCGGCCTTCCGCCTCCTCACACCACCGGCCTGCCCAGAGCGGCCAGCGGGTCGTCGAGGACCGGCTGCCAGGCCAACTCCGCAGCGCCCACCAGACTGTTGTGGTCGAGGGTGCAGGCGAGGATCGGAACGCCGCCGCTGCGACCCCACAGGCTGCGGTCCGCGACGACCGCGCGCAGTCGGTCGGGGTCGGCGTCCAGCAGTTCGCGGTGCAGGCCGCCGAGGATGATCCGGTCCGGGTTCAGAATGTTCACCAGGCCGGCGAGACCGAGCCCCAGACGGTCGATCAGCTCCGCCGTCGCGGCTCGTACGCCAGGGTCGTCGGGGCTGCTGCGCAGCAGGTCGCGCGACTGCTGGAGCAGCGAGACCTCGGGACCGGGGGCGCGTCCGGCGACGGTGAGGAAGGCGAGCGGGTCGGTCTCGACGTCGAGGCAGCCCCGGCTGCCGCAGTGGCACGGGCGCCCCTCGGGGTTGACCGTGAGGTGTCCGACCTCGAGGGCGAGGCCGGAACTCCCGGTGTGCAGGCGGCCGTCGAGGACGAGCGCGCCGCCGACGCCCCGGTGGCCGGTCGCGACGCAGAGAAGGTCCTTGGCGCCACGGCCCGCGCCGTGGCGGTGCTCGGCGAGGGCGGCGAGGTTGACATCGTTACCGGTGAAGGCCGGGCCCTCGATGCCGGCGGCGCGGACGCGTTCCGCGAAGATCTCCCGTACCTGCGCACCGGCAGGCCAGGCCAGGTGCAGCGGGTTGAGGGCGGTGCCCTCGGGCTCGGCGACGGCGGACGGCGCGGCAAGGCCCGCGCCGACACAGCGGCGGCCGCTCTCCTGCAGCAGTGCGGCGCCGGCGTCGACGACGGCGCCGAGGACCTGGGCGGGGTCGGCGGAGACGGTGACGCAGCCGGGTGCGGTGGCCACGATGGTGCCGCCGAGGCCGACGAGCGCGGCGCGGAAGCCGTCGGCGTGGACCTGTGCGGCGAGGGCCACGGGGCCCTTCTCGTCGACGGCGAGGCGGTGCGAGGGACGTCCCTGGGATCCGGCGGCGGCGCCGGGGTTGGAGTCGACGCGGATGAGGCCGAGGGCCTCCAGTTCGGCGGCGACGGCACCGGCGGTGGCGCGGGTGACGCCGAGTTCGGCGGTCAGCACGGCACGGGTCGGCGCGCGGCCCGTGTGCACCAGTTCCAGTGCGGGCCCGAGCGCGCCGCGCCCCCTGTCCAGCCGTGTCTTGGTCGTCGTCGCCTTGCCGTTCATGGGGGCGAGTCTCCCATGATCGGACGGTTGCGCGGTTTCGGCGGGTGCCCAGCGGGTAGCGGCGCGGCGGGAAACGGGAGGTGTCATGACAGGCTCCGACACGTCGACGACCCGCGTCCGTGCCCTGCTGGCGGACCAGGAGCACGGGACGTACGCCGAAGAGGCCGGCATCCGGCTCAGGAACACCCCGCAGCCGCTGTACCAGCTGCTCGTCCTGGCCCATCTGCTGAGCGCCCGGATCCGCGCGGACACCGCGGTCGCGACGGCCAGGACACTCTTCGACGCGGGGATGCGCAGCCCGCGGCGGATGCGGGACGCCACATGGCAGGAGCGGGTGGACGCGCTGGGCGAGGGCGGTTATCGGCGCTACGACGAACGGACCTCGACGCAGCTGGGCGAGGAGGCCGAGCTGGTCCTGGCGGAGTACGGCGGCGATCTGCGGCGGATGCGGGCGGCGGCGGACGGCGACGTGGACGTGCTGCGGTCGGAGTTGCAGGAGATGCCGGGGATCGGCCCGGCCGGCGCGGACATCTTCCTGCGCGAGGTCCAGGGAATCTGGCCGGAACTGGCCCCCTACCTGGACGAGCGCGCCCTGGAGGGCGCCCGGCGCGCGCACCTCCCCACGGACGCCGCCGCGCTCGCGGGACTCGTCCCCCGCGAGGACCTCCCCCTGCTTGCCGCTGCGCTCGTACGGGCGTCGCTGCGACGGGACACGGCCGACGCGTCGGGCTGAGCACCACCGCGCCCGACGACGCCTCGGGTGAGCGGCGCCGGCCCCCAGAACGCTTCGGGCTGAGCACCGCGACGCCGAAAGCGGGTGAGCAGCGTCGAGCCCGCCGATGCCTCGGACCGAGCACCGCCGAGCCCGCAGACACTCGGGCCGAGCACCGCCGACCACGCCGACACCCA
Source organism: Streptomyces sp. NPDC056222 (assembly GCF_042264065.1). Classification (NCBI taxonomy): domain Bacteria; kingdom Bacillati; phylum Actinomycetota; class Actinomycetes; order Kitasatosporales; family Streptomycetaceae; genus Streptomyces; species Streptomyces sp. NPDC056222. The sequence continues at coordinate 30,344 of NZ_JBHJTL010000008.1, forward strand.
GGGCCGAGCACCGCGGCTCCGTCGGCGTCCAGGTTGAATCCGCGTCCGCCGACCCCTATCCTGAGTTTGTGCCGCTACTAAACAAAGTACGGACGGCCGTTCCGGGGGGCCCTGGCGGAGACACCGCTCCCTCCCTGTCCCGCCTCCGCACCTCCCTGACACTCTTCTTCGCCCTCGACGGCTTCCTCTTCGCCGGCTGGGTGGTCCGCATCCCCGCGATCAAGCAGCAGACCGGGGCCTCCGCCAGCGACCTCGGGCTCGCGCTGCTCGGCGTTTCGGCCGGCGCCGTGGTGACCATGACGCTGACCGGGCGCCTCTGCCGACGCCACGGCAGCCATGCCGTCACCGTCGTCACCGCCGTTCTGCTCTCGCTCTCCATCGCCCTGCCCGCCCTCACCCACTCCCCGCTCGCGCTCGGCCTCGTCCTGCTGGTCTTCGGCGCCGCGTACGGCGGCATCAACGTGGCCATGAACAGCGCCGCCGTCGACCTCGTCGCCGCCCTGCGCCGCCCCGTGATGCCCAGCTTCCACGCCGCGTTCAGCCTCGGCGGGATGGTCGGCGCCGGACTCGGCGGGCTCGTCGCCGGGAGCCTCGCCCCCGCGACCCACCTCCTCGGTCTGACGGTCGTCGGACTGCTCCTGACGGCCGTCGCCGGTCCCGTACTGCTCCGGCAGCAGCCCTCCCCCGCCCCGCCGGAAGCGGTCGCCCCCGACCGGCCCCGCGGCAAGGCCGGTTCACGCGGGCTCGTCCTCGTCTTCGGGGTGATCGCGCTCTGCACGGCGTACGGCGAGGGCGCACTGGCCGACTGGGGCGCGCTCCACCTGGAACAGGACCTGCACGCGCATCCGGGCGTCGCCGCCGCCGGCTACTCCCTCTTCGCGCTGACCATGACCGCCGGCCGGCTCTCCGGCACCGCGCTCCTCGAACGGCTCGGCCAGACCCGCACGCTCGTTGCGGGCGGGGCGACGGCGGCGGCCGGCATGGTGCTCGGCGCGCTCGCCCCGAGCGTATGGGCCGCTCTGCTCGGCTTCGCCGTCACGGGTCTCGGCCTGGCCAACATCTTCCCGGTGGCCGTGGCCCGCGCGGGCGCGCTCGCCGGCCCGAGCGGGGTCGCCGCCGCCTCCACCCTCGGCTACGGCGGCATGCTGCTCGGCCCGCCGTCGATCGGCTTCCTCGCCGACTGGTTCTCCCTGCCGGTCGCCCTGACCACCGTCGCCGTCCTCGCGGCGGGTGCCGCGGTGATCGGCTACGCGGCCAGGAACGTACGGGTCCCGGCGCAGGCCGAGTAGCCCTGCCCGCGCAGCCGCCCTCAGGCCGCGCGACAGTCCCCCGCAGGCATGATTCCGCCCCGGCCCGCGCCGTCCCCTGGCAGAATCCGCCGCATGGGGATCATGAAGATCGACGAGCACATCGAGACCCTGGACGCGGCGGGCAGAAGCCTGGCCGACGCCGCGGCCGAGGCGGGCACGGACGCCGAGGTGGCGACCTGCCCGGGGTGGCGGGTGCGGGATCTCCTGCGCCACACGACGATGGTGCACCGGTGGGCCACGGCGTTCGTCGCCGAGAGCCACACCTCCTACCACCCCGACGGCGGCGAGCCGGATCTCGACGGCGAGGAGCTCCTCGCCCACTTCCGCGAGGGGCACACCCTGCTGGTCGCCACCCTGCGCGCGGCGCCCGACACCGTGGAGTGCTGGACCTTCCTGCCCGCTCCCTCCCCGCTCGCCTTCTGGGCGCGGAGGCAGGCCCACGAGACGACCGTGCACCGCGCGGACGCCGAGTCCGCACTGCCGTCGGGCCTTCCCGGTCCGGTGGACCCGGTGGTCGCCGTGGACGGCATCGACGAGCTGCTGCGTGCCTTCCACGGCCGCGACCGGAGCCGCGTCCGCACGCCCGAACCGAAGACCCTGCGGATCCGGGCGACGGACACCGGGGACGTATGGACGGTACGGCTGTCCCAGGAGGCACCGCGCACGGCGCGCGACGCCACGGGCCCGGCCGACTGCGAGCTGAGCGGTCCCGCCGACCGTCTCTATCTGACGCTCTGGAACCGGCTTCCGGAGGGTGCGGTGACCGTGGAGGGCGACGCGTCGCTCGCCCGGCTGTGGCGGGAGACGTCGGGGATCACCTGGTCGTGAGAAGGCGGGGCGCGGACCTCGGCGGCCACCGGAGCGCGAGCCCGGGCGGGTACCTGGGCGGCCCCCCGAGCGCGAGCCCGGGCGCGTACCTGGGCAGCCACCACCGGAACGCGAGCCCGGGCGCGTACCTGGGCAGCCACCAGCGGAGCGCGAGCCCGGGCACGCCCCGAGCCACCGGCCCGGTACCGGCCCTCAGCCCAGCCAGCCCGGGCGCACCAGACCCGACTCGTAGGCCAGGACGACGAGTTGGGCCCGATCCCGCGCGCCCAGCTTCACCATCGCCCGGCTCACATGGGTCTTGGCGGTCAGGGGGCTGACGACCAGGCGCCGGGCGATCTCCTCGTTCGAGAGGCCGATGCCGACCAGGGCCATCACCTCCCGCTCCCGCTCGGTGAGTTCATCGAGACCGGACGCGCCGGACGGGGCCTTCGACCGGGCGGCGAACTCCTCGATGAGCCGCCGCGTCACCCCCGGCGAGAGCAGCGCGTCGCCCTCGACGACGGCGCGCACGGCCCGCAGCAGTTCGTCGGGTTCGGTGTCCTTGACGAGGAAGCCGGAGGCACCGGAGCGGATGGCCTCGAAGACGTACTCGTCGAGCTCGAAGGTGGTCAGCATGACCACCTTCACCGCGCCGAGGGCCGGGTCGCCGGTGATCCTCCGGGTGGCGGCCAGGCCGTCGAGCCGCGGCATCCTGATGTCCATCAGGACGACGTCCGGGCGCAGTTCGCCCGCCTTCACCGCGGCCTCGTCGCCGTCGGCCGCCTCCCCCGCGACCTCGATGTCCGGCTGGGCGTCCAGGAGCGCGCGGAAGCCGGCCCGTACCAGCGACTGGTCGTCGGCGAGCAGGACACGGATCACGGGGTCTCCTTCGGGCGGGCGGGAAGGACGGCGCGCACCTGGAAGCCGCCGTCCGGGCGGGTGCCCGCCTCGATCGTGCCACCGAGCGCGGCGGCACGCTCCCGCATTCCGGCCAGTCCGTTGCCGCTGCCGCCGGCGTCGCCGCCGGTCGCAGGTCCGTCGTCGTCGACACGGAGTTCCACGCCGCCGCGCCGGTACGCGACCACGACGCGGGCGGTGCGGGACCCGGAGTGGCGGACGACGTTGGTCAGCGCCTCCTGCACGATGCGGAAGGCCGCGAGGTCGGTGCCGGGCGACAGCGCCACGGGCTCCCCCTCGGTGGAGGTGTGTACGGTCAGACCGGCGGACGCCGCCTGTTCGACCAGTTCCGGTAGCCGGTCGAGGCCGGGCGCCGGGGTGCGCGGGGCCTCGCCGGGGGCGCGCAGCGTGGCGAGCACCTGCCGGACCTCCCCCAGCGCCTCCTTGCTCGCCGCCTTGATGGTGGTGAGCGCGGTGCGCGCCTGCTCGGGGTCGGTGTCGAGCAGGGCGAGACCGACGCCCGCCTGCACATTGATGACGGAGATCGAGTGGGCGAGCACGTCGTGGAGTTCGCGGGCGATCCGCAGGCGCTCCTCGTCGGCGCGGCGCCGCTCGGCCGCGGCGCGTTCGGCGCGCTGCTGGGCCCACTGCTCGCGGCGGACGCGGACCAGTTCCGAGGCGGCGAGGATCGCGACGACGAAGAGGGCGACGGGGATCTCCTGGCCCCAGGGCGCCGCGGAGTCCCCGTCCGGGGGCAGGTAGCGGTAGAGCCAGTGGGCGAGGAGGAGATGCCCCACCCAGAGCAGGCCCAGCGCCCACCAGGCCGACCGCCGGTGGCCGTGGACGATCGCGGCGTAGCAGGCGACCGCGACGAGGAGGAAGACCGGACCGTAGGGGTAGCCGGCGGCGAAGTAGCCGAGGGTGAGCGCCGCGGTACCGAAGACCACGGGTACCGGGTGACGGTGGCGCAGCAGGAGCAGGGCGGAGCCGACGAGCAACAGCGAGCGGCCGAGGGCGTCCAGCGACTCCCGGTCCGGCTGGTTCCGCGCGGCGAAGCCGGAGCCCACCATCACGAAGACGGCGAGGAGCAGGGTGGACCGCCAGGGCAGTCCGGTTCCGGGCTCCCGGTCGGCCCACTGCCGCAGCCAGGGCGGCCCGCCCTGGCCGTCTCGTGCCCGGGGCGGGCCGCCCTGGCCGTCTCTGCGCAGTTCGTCCATGCCCGCCACGCTAGACGCGGTCGGGCCGCCGGGTCGTCAGCCGGGCGTGGTGATCACACGTACTCCCGCCGGAGTACACCGCCCGGCGCCCGTTCGGCCGGTGGCGCCTCGCTCAGACCGATACGGCGGTGGAGGCGACGCAGTGGGGCGGGGGCCCACCAGTTGGCGCGGCCCGCGAGCCGCATGGTGGCCGGGAGGAGCACGACCCGGATGAGCGTGGCGTCGACCAGGATGGTGAGGGCCGCGCCGACACCGAGTTCCTTGAGGAAGACGACACCGCCGGTCGCGTACGCGGCGAAGCTGAGGGCGAGGATTCCGGCGGCGGCGGTGATCAACGGCGCGCTGCGGCGGATGCCCTCGACGACGGCTCGCTCCGTGTCGCCGGTCCGCTCGTACTCCTCCTTGATGCGCGCCAGCATGAACACCTCGTAGTCCATGGACAGGCCGTAGACGATGCAGAACATCAGGATCGGGATGCTCGGCTCGATCGAGCCGGTGGGGGTGAAGCCGAGCGCGGAGGCGAAGTGGCCGTCCTGGAAGACGAAGACGAGGCAGCCGAACATCACCGACAGGCTGAGCAGATTGAGGACCGTGGCCTTGGCCGGGAGCAGCAGGCTGCCGGTGAGGAGGAAGAGGATGACGAAGGTCGCGGCGAGGACGAGTCCGACGACGACCGGCAGCCGGTCGAGCAGGGTGGCGCGGAAGTCGGTGGTCTCGGCGGGGTAGCCGCCGACCAGGATGCCGGGCGGACCGTCGGCGGTGCGGATCCGCTCCACGAAGGCGGGCACGTCCCCGTACATCGCCTGCTGGGTCGGGAGGACCGCGAGGAGGGCCGAGCCGCTCTTCCCGTACCGGGGCGGCTCCACACTGTGGACGCCCGGGATGCGGGCGAGCCCGGCGGCGTACGCCGCGAGTTCCGTTCGGTCCACGGGCGAGGGCACGACGACATGGACGGTGTCGGTCGGTTCGGCGGCGAACTCCCGGTGGACGATCTCCGACGTCGTACGGGAGGAGGTACCGGCCGGCAGGGTCCTTTCGTCGGGGAGGCCGAACCGCAGGCCCAGGAGCGGAGAGCCGGCGATCAGCAGAACGCCGAGCACTGCGGCGGCGCTGAGCGCGGGACGGCGCAGGGCGCGCAGGGCTATCCGGTGCCACAGTCCGCGCCCGGCGGACGTCGAGGCGGGGCGTTCCATGCGATGGCCCCAGCGGGCGAGGGCCGCCGGCAGGACGAGGACGGCGCCGGCCACGGCCGTGAGGACGACGAGGACGCCGGCGTAGGCGAAGGAGCTGAGGAAGAAGAAGGGGAAGACGAGCAGGGCGGAGAGGGAGACGGCGACGGTGACGCCGCTGAAGAGCACGGTGCGGCCGGCGGACGCGGTGGCTAGGACCACGGCTTCCGGCCGGGGGTGCCCGGCGGCGCGTTCCTCGCGGTACCGGGTGATGAGGAAGAGGCTGTAGTCGATGCCGAGTCCGAGGCCAAGGACGAGCGCGATGTTGGCGGCGAAGGTGGAGACCGGCGTGAACTGGGCGAGCAGCCGCAGTCCGGCGAGCGTTCCGACGACGGACAGCAGCCCGGTGCCGACGGTGATCAGCGCGGCGGCGGTGCGGCGGTAGACCAGGATCAGGAGCAGGACGACGGCCGGCAGGACGAGGACCTCGGCGGTGAGGAAGTCGGCGCGGGCCTGTTCGCCGACCTGGCGGGAGATCTCCTCCTGGCCGCCGACCTGGACGGTGAGTTCCGGCGTGGTGCGGGTCAGCAGGGGCGAGAGCGTGGCGAGTCGGGCGCGGGTCTCGGTGGCGCTTCCCTCGAGGCGGGCGAGGATCAGGGCGCGGCTGCCGTCCTCGGAGCGCAGGGCGGGGCTCCCGCCGTTCCCGTACGTACGGGTGTCCACGACGCCCGGCAGGGCGGCGACCTCGTCGGCGAGGGCCCGCGCGGCGCGGGCGGTGGCCGGGTCGTCGATGTCACCGCCGCGGGCGGTCACGAGGAGGGCGAGGTTGGGGTTTCCGGTCGAGAAGTCCTCGCGCAGGATGCGGGCGGCGGTGGCGGACTCGGAGCCGGGGGCGTCCCAGCGGGCGAGGTCGAGATCGGCCTGGGCGCCGGCGCCGTACACCCCGAGGCCGAGGAAGAGGAGCAGTGCGGTGACGAGCACGGCTCCGCTGCGTCGGACCGCGAGACGACCGAGACGGGTGAGCGGAGCGAAGGGGGTACGGGGGCCGGCTTGCGGCGACGGTTCTTGCTGCATGGGGCCACGTTCGGACGACGTACTGACCGGTCGCTGGAACGCCCGCTGGAAGATCCACTGGAAGGCCGGCTCCGGGTAGTCTCGGCGCATGGCCGAAACGATCCGATGGGAACTCCTGGGCCCGCTGCGGGCTTTGCGCGCGGGGGTCGAGGTGCCGCTCGGGCCGCCGAAGCAACAGGCCGTGCTCGCCGTCCTGCTGCACCTCGACGGGCGGTCGATGGCGTACGAGAGCCTCGTCGACGCCGTCTGGGGGCCCGAAACCCCCGTGCACGTACGAAACCTCGTCCAGAAGTACGTCTCCGGGCTGCGCCGCGCCCTCGGCGAGGGCGGGCCCGAACTGGTGTGGACGGGCAGCGGCTATCGGCTGACCGGAGCCCGGATCGACGACCTGCGCGAGCGGCGGGAGTTGCTGCGCAGCGCGATCGCGGCACGTGAGGTCGGGGATCTGCGCCGGGCCGGGGAACTGGCGGGCGAGGCCGAGTCGTTGTGGCGCGGCGAGTACGCGGAGGGGCTGCCCGGTCCCTATCTGGAGGCCGAGCGGCGGCGCTGGGCGGAGAAGCGGATGCTGGTCCTGGAGGCGCGCCTCGAGGGCGCGATCGCGCAGGGGCGGTACGACGAGTGCGTCCATGAGCTGGTGCGTCTGGTGGCCGCCCATCCGCTGCGGGAGCGGCCGGTGGCGCTGCTGATCCTGGCGCTGTACCGGGGCGGGCGTTCCTCCGACGCGCTGGTCGCGTACGAGGAGGCCCGGCGCAGGATCGCGGAGGCCATCGGCGCCGACCCGGGGCCCGCCCTGCGCGCCCTTCACGAGCGGATCCTGCGACAGGACCCGACGCTCTTCGGCGGGGTCGCGGAGATGGCGGGGCGGGGCTCGGCAGAGCGGGGCTCGGCGGCTTGAAGGGCGCGACTTCGGGCCTGATGGGTCCGAGGGGCGCGGCTTCGCGCTAGGCGCGGGACAGCAGGCCGATGTCCTGACCCAGTCGGGCGGCGGACGCGGCGAAGAACTCCTCCCCTTCCTCGACGATGCGGTTGAACTGCCCGAACACCTCGAAGGAGATGATCCCGAAGAGCTGCGACCAGGCGGCGACCAGGGCGACGACGAGCGCGGGCGGCAGGTCGGGGGCGAAGTCGGCGGCCATGCGCTCCGCCTCGGGGCGCAGCCTCCCGGGGAGCGGCGGCGGGGCGATGCCGTCGGTGGTGAAGGCGTCGCGGGCGATGGTGATGAGGACGAGGCCGACACGGGAGGCCGGGCCGACGGTGTCCTGCGGGGCGGAGTAGCCGGGTACGGGAGAGCCGTAGATCAGGGCGTACTCGTGGGGGTGCGCGACGGCCCAGGAACGGACGGCTCGACAGACGGCGGTCCAGCGGGCGAGAGCGTCGGGCGCGCGGCCGGCGTCCGTGGCGGCGAGGGCCTGTTCGGCGGCGGCGCCGACGGAGTCGTACGCGTCGACGATGAGCGCGGTGAGCAGATCGTCGCGACTGGGGAAGTAGCGGTACAGCGCGGACGACACCATGCCGAGTTCGCGGGCTACGGCGCGGAGGGAGAGCTTCGCGGCACCCTCGGCGGCGAGCTGCTTGCGGGCCTCGTCCTTGATGGCTGCGGTGATCTCGATGCGGGCGCGGGCCCGGGCTCCTTGAACGCTGGTCATGGAGAACAGTCTGCCATCTTTCGGAGCACCGCACTAAAACGAGAGCACCGCTCTTGCTTTGGCGCGCCGATCCGTGCACACTGATCTCAAGCGAGAGCAGTGCTCACAGATTCTCAACCGGAGGTTGCCATGTCCGCTCAGCCCGCTCCCCACGTCATGAAGCCCGGCTGGATCACGGTCAACGTCCTCAACCGGTTCGTCGCCTGGATGACCCGCCGGGGCATCAGCGTCTGGGGCTCCCGTGTCCTCGCGGTCCGCGGTCGCAAGAGCGGCGAATGGCGCACCACCCCCGTCAACCTGATGACGTTCGACGGCGCCCAGTACCTGGTGGCCCCGCGCGGCCATGTCCAGTGGACCCACAACATGCGCGCGGCCGGCGGCGGCGAACTGCACCTCGGCAAGCGTGTGCAGACGTTCACCGCAGTCGAGCTGCCCGACGAGGAGAAGCCCGTCCTGCTGCGCGCCTACCTCAAGCGCTGGAAGGCCGAGGTCGGCGTGTTCTTCGGCGGGGTCGGGCCGGACTCCACGGACGAGGAGCTGAGGGCGATCGCCCCCAAGCACCCCGTCTTCCGGATCACCACGACCTCCTGAGGCCGGGCGGACCCGGCCGGCCATGCGGCGGGACCGACGCACCCGACCGTGCCGCCGGACCGACCCGCCCCACCATGACGCCGGACCTACCCGCGCGACATCACGACGCCTCGGCGTCCCCCGCCCGCTCGGAGTCTCCCGCGACCTTCGTCGCGCCCGGCGCGTCGTCGGAGCCCTCGGTCGCGCCGTCGGAGCCCGTGGTGACGTCCGTGCCGTCCACCTCGTCCGCGCCCTCCGCCGCGACGCCCGAGACCACCGCACCCTGCGGCTCGGCCGGTCCCGACGCGACGGCGGGCTCCGTGACACCGCGCTTCGCCGTGCCCGCCCCGGTGTCCAGCCGGCTGTCCAGGACGTCGAGCGCCCGCCGCGCGATTCCGTTCGAGCGGACCAGGCCGGCCAGCGTGGTCGACCCCCGGGTGATGTCCGTGAAGGCGTTCCAGGCGGGACGGAAGCCCGTGATCACCGCGTGCAGCAGTCCGGGACTGCGCTCGAAGAGCGCGAGCATCCGCCGCCCGACCGCCATCTCCACACCCAGGCCGGCCTTGATCGCGAACGCGTAGTTCAGCGCCTGGCGGCGTGCGTCGACCGCGTCGTTCGACTCCGCGATCCGTACCGCCCACTCCCCCGCGAGCCGGCCCGAACGCAGGGCGAACGAAATGCCCTCCCGCGTCCACGGCTCGAGGAGCCCCGCCGCGTCGCCGCAGACGAGGACCCGGCCGCGCGACAGAGGCGAGTCGTCGCTGCGGCAGCGCGTCAGATGACCCGAGGAGATCGCCGGTTCGAAGCCGGCGAGCCCGAGGCGGGCGATGAAGTCCTCCAGATAGCGCTTGGTGGCCGCGCCCTCGCCGCGCGCCGAGATGACGCCGACGGTGAGCGTGTCCCCCTTGGGGAAGACCCAGCCGTAGCTGCCGGGCATCGGCCCCCAGTCGATGAGGACGCGCCCCTTCCAGTCCTCGGCCACCGACGGCGGCACGGGGATCTCCGCCTCGAGTCCGAGATCCACCTGGTCGAGCTTGACGCCGACATGGGCCCCTATGCGGCCGGCGCTGCCGTCCGCACCGACGACCGCACGGGCCAGGAGCGTCTCGCCGTCGGCCAGCACCACGGCGACGGTCCGCCGGTCGGGCACGGCCGGGCCGTGCTGCTCGACACGGGAGACGGTGACGCCCGTGCGGAGCTCGGCGCCCGCCTTCTGCGCCTGCTCGACGAGCCCGGCGTCGAACTCCGGCCGGTTGATGAGCCCGAAGAGCATCCGGCGCGAGCGGCGCGTCCGGGCGAAGCGGCCGTTCATCGAGAAGGTGACGGCGTGCACCCGGTCCTGCAGCGGCAGTTCGAAGCCGGGCGGCAGGGCGTCCCGCGACGGCCCGATGATGCCTCCGCCGCAGGTCTTGTACCGGGGCAGCTCGGCCTTCTCCAGGAGGAGCACACGGCGGCCGGTGACCGCGGCCGCATAGGCCGCCGACGCACCGGCCGGGCCTGCCCCGACCACGACCACGTCCCAGACGGTCGCGTCCCGCGACTCTCCCGCGCGTACCTCTTCGGCGTCTGCGTTCTCGCTGCTCACGATGTGCTTCTGCTCCTGATCCGACCGACGGTCCATGCTCTTCGGGCATCCTACGGCCCAGTAGGTAGGGCCCCGCGCCGTAGGATCGGCCATACGTTCGCCGTACAACCGATATGCGGCAACGTCCTTACAACGTCGCACCCACCAGGAGCGTGCCCATGACCGCCAATCCGATCGCCGAGACCGTCGCCGAGCTGATGCCCCGCGCCAAGGCGGAGCTCGCGGAGCTCGTGGCCTTCGAGTCGGTGGCGGACGAGGCCGTGGCGCCGCGGAGCGAGTGCGAGGCGGCCGCGAACTGGGTGGCGGACGCCCTGCGCGCCGAGGCGTTCCAGGACGTGGCGCTGCTCGACACCCCGGACGGTTCGCAGTCGGTGTACGGCGTGCTGCCCGGCCCCGCCGGTGCCCCGACCGTTCTTCTCTACGCGCACTACGACGTGCAGCCGAAGCTGGACGAGTCGGCCTGGGTCACCCCGCCGTTCGAGCTGACGGAGCGCGACGGGCGCTGGTACGGCCGCGGTGCGGCCGACTGCAAGGGCGGCTTCATCATGCACCTGCTGGCGCTGCGCGCCCTGAAGGCGAACGGCGGAGTGCCCGTCACGGTCAAGATGATCGTGGAGGGTTCGGAGGAGCAGGGCACGGGCGGTCTGGAGCGGTACGCCGAGGCGCACCCCGAACTCCTCACCTCCGACGCCATCGTGATCGGCGACACCGGCAACTTCCGGCTGGGTCTTCCGACGGTCACCGCGACCCTGCGCGGTATGACGATGATCCGGGTCCAGATCGACACCCTCGAAGGCAACCTGCACTCCGGCATGTTCGGCGGCGCCGCTCCCGACGCGCTGGCCGCGCTGATCCGGGTCCTGGACACGCTGCGCGCCGAGGACGGCTCGACGGTCATCGACGGCCTGCCGGCCGACGCGGTGTGGGAGGGGCTGCAGTACCCGGAGGACGACTTCCGCGCGGACGCGAAGGTCCTGGCGGGTGTCGGTCTGCCCGGCACCGGCACGGTCGCCGACCGCCTCTGGGCCCGTCCGGCGGTGACCGTCATCGGCATCGACTGCCACCCGGTGGCGGGAGCGACGCCGTCGATCCCGTCGACGGCCCGGGCGCAGATCAGCCTGCGGGTGCCGCCCGGCCAGGACGCGTCCGAGGCGACGAAGCTGCTGTACGCGCACATCGAGAAGCGTGTGCCGTGGAACGCCCGCGTCTCCTTCGAGCAGGTCGGTCAGGGCCAGGCGTTCCGGGCGGACGTGTCCAGCCCGGCGTACGTCTCGATGGCGGAGGCGATGCGGATCGCGTACCCGGGGCAGGAGATGCAGAGCTCCGGCATGGGTGGCTCGATCCCGCTGTGCAACACGCTGGCGTCGCTCTACCCCGAGGCGGAGATCCTGCTGATCGGCCTGAGCGAGCCGGAGGCGCAGATCCACGCGGTGAACGAGTCGGTGTCGCCCGAGGAGCTGGAGCGCCTGTCCGTGGCGGAGGCTCACTTCCTGCTCAACTACGCCCGCTCGAAGCAGGGTTAAGCGTTCGGCGAAGCTCGCCGAGAGCGTAGAACCATGGGGCGGACCTGCGCGGATGCGTAGGTTCGCCCCATGGACTTCATCGAGATCACGCCCCGACTGCACATGCTGCACTTCTCCATCGGCCAGGCCTATCTGTGGCGGGACGACGAGGAGTTGACCCTGATCGACGCCGGCTGGGCGGGCTCGGCGCCGGAGATCGAGGCGGCGATGCGGGGTGCGGGGCTCGGCCCTTCGGCGCTGCGCCGGATCGTGCTCACGCACTGCCATCGTGACCATGTCGGTTCGGCTCAGGAGCTCGCCGACCGGTTCGGCGCCGAGATCGTGGCGCACCGCCTCGACGCCGACGTGATCCGGGGTGAGGCCCCGGTCCCCGAGCCTGTCCTGCTCGACTGGGAGATCCCGCTGTACGAGCGCGGTCTGACCGTCCCGGCGGCACCGGCGACCCGGGTCGACCGGGAGGTGGAGGACGGGGACGCACTGGGCTTCGGGGACGGTGCGGTCGTGGTGCACACACCGGGTCACACACCCGGCTCGCTCGCGGTCCACCTTCCGGAGCACGGTGTCCTGTTCACCGGCGACACGGTGGCGACGGTGCAGGGCGTGACGTTCGGTGTGTTCCATGTGGACCGCGAGCGCGCCATGGATTCGATGCGGCGTCTGGCGGAGTTGAAGCCGTCGGTCCTGTGCTGTGGGCACGGGGACCCGGTGACGACGGACACCGCCCGTCGACTCGCGGAGGCGGCGGCGTAGTCGATCGGCCCTCTCGGGCCGAAGTGCGCCCGTGGGCGTCGTCAGCCGACCGGCACGCCAGCCTCCAGATTGAGCACCGTCCCGCGTTCGCGGGCGCGCAGGGCCCAGCGGAGGCGGCGGTAGCGGACCGGGGGCAGCAGTTCGGCCGCCTCCTCCTCGGTGACGAAGCGCCAGCCGCGGAGCTCGGCGCCGGGCAGGAGGAGCCGGTCCGCGTCCGCGGTCGGCAGCAGGCCGCCGTCGAAGAGGAGGCGCAGGCCGCCGTAGCCCGGAGGTTGGGGGCGTTCCCAGTCGACGAGCAACAGGCGGGGTACGGAGTCGAGTTCGATACCTATCTCCTCGGCGACCTCGCGCATACCGGCCCGGGCGGGCGGTTCGCCGGGCTCGACGACACCCCCGGGGAACTCCCAGCCGGGCTTGTAGGTGGGGTCGACGAGCAGGAATCGGTCCTGTTCGTCGAAGAGCAGGACCCCGGCGGCGAGCGTCTCGCCGCTGGGTTCGGGGGTCTGGACGATGCCGCAGGGTGCGGCCTCGCCGGAGGCGACGGCCTCGGCGATGGACGCGGCGGCCTCGGCCGGTGTGAGTGCGGAGGTGTCGACGACGTGCGCGTCGGCGGCCAGCCAGTCGTGCAGGGCGGTGCGGTAGGGCTCGATGTGGTCGAGGGACCACTGACGTACGCGCTCCAGTGCCTGCGGGTCCGAGTCATCGGGAGTACGGCCCCGGATCCGCGCGCGCAGGATCGTTTCATCCGGGGCGAGCAGGACGTGCCGGACCTGAATGCGCCGGGCGGCGAGCCCCCCGAAGACCTCGTCGCGGTACTCCTGGCGCAGGAGGGTCATGGGGACGACGAGCACACCGCCGACCTCGGCGAGCAGCGCGGCGGCGGCGTCCACGACCAGTCGGCGCCAGATCGGCAGATCCTGGTAGTCGTCGACCTCGTCGAGCCGCTTCTCCGGCAGCAGCCGGTTCATCGTGGAGCCGATGATCTCGGGGTCGTACAGCGTGCTGTTCGGGATCAGATCGACCAGCTCGCGCGCGGTGGTGGACTTCCCCGCACCGAACGTCCCGTTGATCCAGACGATCACGATTCCCCCTCTTCGATAGCCCACAGTGGCTTGCCCGCAACACCCTGCCACGGAAACCCCCGGGCGGAACCGGAGGGCGCCGGGTCGACGTGGAGAGGGGTGGGTGCACGGACTGTGAGACGCCTCACTCCACGAACGCGCGTGCGGGCCGGTGCGTAACACTTCGAGACCGGGCGTCGTTGGACCGGCGAGGCAAGGGGGTGCGGAGATGAGCCGTACGGTATTGCAGAGGTTTCCGGCGGGAGGACCACGGGGCAGCTGGCCCGCCGAGGAGTTCGCCAGCGCCCGCCGGGACGAAGGGCTCCCGGCGGAGGTCGTGATGGACCTGGAGTCCGACGCGTTCCTGGTGATCGTGGAGCAGAGGACGCCGGAGCCGGTGGGCGGTTGACCACGCCGGGCGGTGACGCTCCGTCAGCGCCCCACCCGGGGCGCTCCGTCCGGGATGCGCGGGGCCGCGGCGGCAGCCGCGCCGAGCAGACCGGCGTCCGTACCGGTGAGCGCCGGGACGACGACGAGGTCGCGGACGAACGACAGCGTGGCGTAGGCGCGCAGTTCGCGCCGGAGCGGGTCGAACAGCACGTCTCCCGCGCCCGCCACTCCCCCGCCCACGACGGCGATGTCGATCTCGACCAGGGTCGCGGTGGCGGCGATGCCCGCCGCGAGCGCCTGGGCGGCGCGTTCGAAGGAGGCCACGGCGACCGGGTCCCCGGCACGTGCGGCGGCGGCGACCGCCGCGGCCGACGTGTCGCCGTCGGGGCCCGGACGCCAGCCGTTGTCCAGGGCGCGACGGGCGATGTGGGGCCCGCTGGCGATCCGCTCGACACAGCCGCGCCCGCCGCAGGCGCACGGGTCGCCGTCCAGGTCCACGCTGATGTGGCCGATGTGACCGGCGTTGCCGGTGGGGCCGGGGCGTACACGGCCGTCGAGCACCAGGCCGCCACCCACGCCGGTCGAGACGACCAGGCACAGCGCGTTGTCGTGACCGCGGGCCGCGCCCCGCCAGTGCTCCGCGGCCGTCATGGCGACCCCGTCCCCGACCAGGGTGACCGGCCGCCCGCCGGTCACCTTGTGGACCCGCTCGACGAGCGGGAAGCCGCGCCAGCCGGGCACGTTGACCGGGCTGACGGTGCCCGCGGAGGCGTCCACGGGACCGGCGCTCCCGATGCCCACCGCGTGCGCCGACCCCCACAGCGGCGAGGCCGCCAGGTCCGCGAGGACGGACTCCACGGCACGCATCACCGTCTCGGCGTCCTCCCGCGCGGGGGTGGGTCGCCGAGACCGTACGAGGATCGCGCCGTCGCCGTCCACCAACGCGCCGGCGATCTTGGTGCCGCCGAAGTCCAGGGCGACAACGAGGTCATTCTGCATGTGCGCGGTGTCTCCAGAAGGGGCGGGAGCGGTCGATCGCTGTGACCTACAGTCTCCCTTGCTCTGACAACGTTGTCCAGGCCCTATGCTCGGACGAGACAGAGACGAGACAGAGGAGATCCACTCACTGTGGCCGACACCGCCCGCCGCCCCGAGCACCGTTACGGCAATCGGCCCACGATGAAGGACGTCGCCGCCCGGGCCGGCGTCGGGCTCAAGACGGTCTCACGGGTCGTCAACGGCGAACCGGGCGTCACCCCTGACACCGAACGCCGGGTCCAGGAAGCCATCGACTCGCTCGGCTTCCGGCGCAACGACAGCGCCCGCGTGCTGCGCAAGGGCCGCACCGCCTCCGTGGGCCTTGTGCTCGAGGACCTCGCCGACCCGTTCTACGGTCCGCTCAGCCGCGCCGTCGAGGAGGTCGCCCGAGCCCACGGGGCGCTGCTCATCAACGGCTCCAGCGCGGAGGACCCGGACCGGGAGCAGGAGCTGGCCCTCGCGCTGTGCGCCCGGCGTGTCGACGGGCTGATCGTGATCCCGGCGGGCACGGACCACCGGTATCTCGAACCGGAGATCAAGGCGGGCGTCGCCACCGTCTTCGTCGACCGTCCGGCGGGCCGGATCGACGCCGACGCCGTCCTCTCGGACAGCTTCGGAGGCGCTCGCGCCGGGGTCGCCCACCTGATCGCCCACGGCCACCGCCGGATCGGCTTCGTCGGTGACCGGCCGCGCATCCACACCGCGACCGAGCGTCTTCGTGGCTACCGCGCGGCGATGGAGGACGAGGGACTGGCCGTAGAGGACTCCTGGGTGTCCCTGGGCCCGACGGATCCGGACCGGGTCCGGGAGGCGGTCACGGCCATGGTGTCGGGACCGGAGCCGGTGACCGCGCTCTTCGCGGGCAACAACCGGGTCACCGTCACCGCCGTCCGGGCGCTCGCCGACCGCGAACGCCCGGTCGCCCTGGTCGGGTTCGACGACATCGAGCTCGCCGACCTGCTCGGCATCACCGTCATCGCCCAGGACGCCGCGGCGCTGGGCCGCACCGCGGCGGAACGGCTCTTCCGTCGTCTGGACGGCATCGACGACGCACCGGCCCAAGTGGTCCTGGAGACCCGGCTGATCGCGCGCGGCTCGGGCGAGATCCCGCCGCCGCCCGCGTAGCCGGGACGCGGGCGGGGTGCGGCGGAGCGGGCGGTGACGCGCCGGGCGCCCGCGGTCAGCAGACCGGCAGGCCCGGCAGCGGCGCGTCGTTGTCGCCGCCCTTGAGGTACACGGCGCTGACGTAGACGTTCGTGTTGCCGTTGTCGTCGTCCGTCCGGGCCCACCAGACGTTCGTCCACCGGCCGTACGTCTCGCGTCGGCCGAGGTCGACCTGGCAGTAGAAGTAGTTGATGCCGGCGTTGAGGATCCCCATCTCGCCGCCGTCGTGGCGGTACGTCTTCGCGGTGCGCCAGACCTCGCAGTTGTACTTGCCGCCGCCGATGGCGTTGCAGGAGGGCGTGGGCTCGGCGGGCGAGCCGCCGCCGGTCGTGGAGGTCGAGCCGCCGCCGCTCGTACTCCCGCCGGCGCTCGTCGAACCGCCGCCGGTGCCGCCGCCGGCCGTGCCGGGCACGGGCGCCTTCGACGGGGTCGAGGGTGTGGGAGTGGCGGATGTCTTGGTGGCCGCCTTCGAGGGCGTGGCCGCGGCCGACGCACTCGCCGAGGCACTCGGGTCGGCCGGCGCGCCCGGATCTCCCTGGTCGAGGACACGACCGGGGCTCGTACCGGCCGTTGCCGGCGTTCCGCCGTCGGCCCGTTGCTCCCGTTCCGTGGCACCGTCCCGGTCGATCAGCGTGTACGTCACACCACCGCCGACCAGCAGAACGCCGGCGACGGCCGCGGCGACCAGCGCCGAGGAACGCGACTTCCGGGGCGGCTGCGGGCCCTGGGCGGAGGCGGCCTGCGTCGGTGGCGCGGCGGCCGGGTGCCCGGCGGGCGGGAACACGGCGCCGGCGGACGGTACGTAGGGGGACGGCACCGGCCGTCGGCCGTCCGGTCCCGGTGCGGCCGCAGGGCCGAAGGCCCCGGGCACCTGCGGCTGCGCGGGCCCGAATCCGTCCGCCGGATGCGCCCCCGCCGACCCGTAGCCCCCTGCCCCGGGCGCGAAACCGCCCACCGGCCCGAAGCCCTGGGGCGCGGACCCCTGAGAGCCCGGCTCCTCGGAACCGAAGCCCCGGGCCGCAGGCCCCTGGGACCCGAAGCCCTGCGACACGGCGCCGCTTCCCGGCGCCTTACCCGCCGCGCCGGAGCCCTGCGGCGCGACCGTCTCGGGACCGAGGCCCCGGGCTGCGGCGCCGGCCGACCGGCCGGCCCCCTCGGAGCCGAGTCCCTCCGTCGGAGCGTCCGGGCCTTGCGGCACGGTGTCGCGTTCGGCCGGTGTTCCGGGGTGTGTCGGCGCCGTGTCCCGGGCCAGGGCCGCCAGGAGACGTGCCGCCGCGCGGGCGTCGGGACGACGGTTCGGGTCCTTGTCCAACAGCTGCCGGAGTACGGGGCCGAGTGCGCCGGCCCTGCGCGGTTCCGGGAGCGGCTCCACGACGATGGCGTTCAGCGTCGACCAGGTCGACGTACGGCGGAAGGGTGAAGAGCCCTCGACGGCCGCGTACAGCGTGGCGCCGAGCGCCCAGACGTCCGAGGCGGGGCCGGGCTGTTGCCCCTGGGCACGCTCGGGCGCCAGGTAGTCCAGCGAGCCGACGATCTCCCCGCTGCGGGTGAGGTGGGTGGTGGAGCCGTCGCCGGGGTCGTCCATCGCGGCGATCCCGAAGTCGGTGAGGACGACCCGCCCTCCCTTGTCGAGGAGGATGTTGCCGGGCTTCACGTCGCGGTGGAGCACACCGACGTCGTGGGCGGCGGCGAGCGCCTCGAGGACCGCGGCTCCGATCGTGGCCGCCTCGTGCGGCTCCAGGACCCCGCGTTCGCTCAGGACGCCGTCGAGCGACGGCCCGTCGACGAACTCCATGACGATGACGGGGCGGCCCTGATGCTCGGTCACGTCGTGGACGGCGATGACCCCGGGGTGGCGTACCCGGGCCGCCGCTCTGGCCTCGCGCTGCATCCGCAGACGCAGATCGGCCAGTTCGGGCCCGGACGAGTCGTTGTACGTCCGCAGTTCCTTGACGGCCACCTCGCGGCCCAGGACCTCGTCGACGGCGCGCCAGACGACGCCCATACCGCCGCGGCCCAGTTGGCGCACGACTCGGTAGCGGCCGGCCAGCCGCTCGTTCTCCCCCGATGACACCGCTGCCCCGTTCTCTGTCGCCTGCGCTGAACGCGTACAGAGTACGGGGCCGGGGTGACACCCTCTGGCGGGTGACGCTCGGGAGGTTCCGGGCGGTTACTGGGCCGTGGCCGTGAGGTCGCCGCGGCGCGGGGCGGCGAAGCGGTCGAGGTCGGCGCGGGTCAGACCGGTGAGGGCGTCGACCTCGGCGGTGTCGAGGGCGCCGCAGTCGATGCCGCGCAGCAGGTAGGAGCTGAGCGCCTTGGCGGTGGCGGGCTCGTCCATGACGTCGCCGCCCGCGTGGTTGGCGTAGGCGGAGAGGCGCTTGGCGGCGGCCTCGAAGCCCTCGCGGTAGAAGGCGAAGACGGCGGCGTAGCGGGTGGGGATGTGGCCCGGGTGCATGTCCCAGCCCTGGTAGTAGGCGCGGGCCAGGGCGCGGCGGGTGAGGCCGTAGTGGAGGCGCCAGGCCTCGTGGACGTGCTCGGTGGAGCCGACCGGGAGGACGTTGGTGGAGCCGTCGGAGACCCGTACGCCCGTGCCGGCGGCGGCGACCTGCATGATCGCCTTGGCGTGGTCGGCGGCCGGGTGGTCGCTGGCCTGGTAGGCGGCCGAGACGCCCAGGCAGGCGCTGTAGTCGAAGGTGCCGTAGTGCAGTCCGGTGGCGCGGCCCTCGGCGGCGCCGATCATGCGGGCGACGGCGGCGGTGCCGTCGGTGGCCAGGATGGACTGGCTGGTCTCGATCTGGATCTCGAAGCCGAGGCGGCCGGCGTCCAGGCCGTGGGCCTTCTCGAAGGCTTCGAGGAGGCGGACGAAGGCGGTGACCTGCTCGGGGTAGGTGACCTTCGGGAGGGTGAGGACGAGGCCGTCGGGCAGGCCGCCGTTCTCGATGAGCCCGGTGAGGAAGATGTCGGTGGTGCGGATGCCGCGGTCGCGTACGGCGGCCTCCATGCACTTCATCCGGATGCCCATGTACGGGGCCGCCGTGCCCTTCTCGTACGCCTCGGAGATCAGCCGGGCGGCGCGGGCGGCGTCAGTGTCTTCTGCGGCCCCGTCCTTTCCCGCGTAGCCGTCCTCGAAGTCGACGCGGAGGTCCTCGATGGGCTCGCGCTCCAGCTTGGCCCGTACGCGGCCGTAGACGTCCTCGGCGAGGTCGTCGGAGAGGCCGAGGACGGCGGCGAAGGAGTCGGCGTCCGGCGCGTGCCGGTCGAGGGCCTCGAGGGCCTGGTCGCCCCAGGAGCGGATCGTTCCGGCGTCGAAGACGTTACCGGGGACGTAGACGGTGTGGACGGGCTGGCGAGTGCCCGGGTCACCGGGGTAGCGCCGGTCGAGCTCGGCGTCCACCGCTGCGAGGGAGGCGCTGATGCCCTCGCTGACCGCTCCGGCGAGGCTCGTCGACACCTTCTCCTGCTGACCCATCCCACATCCTCCTATTTTCCGCTTCACGGAATCAACAATCCGTATAGCGAAGTTAGTAGTCCGCCGGGACCTGCGTCAATGGCTGTCCGAAACGGCCGGGGGCCGCGCGGTGATCATCACCACGCGGCCCCCGGACCGTACAGATGCGCAGGTCAAGCCCGCGGAGGTCAGCCCTTGCGGGTCTTGACCTCCTCGGTCAGCTGCGGGACGACGTCGAAGAGGTCGCCCACGACGCCGTAGTCGACGAGGTCGAAGATCGGGGCCTCGGCGTCCTTGTTGATCGCGACGATGGTCTTCGAGGTCTGCATACCCGCGCGGTGCTGGATCGCACCGGAGATGCCGGAGGCGATGTACAGCTGCGGCGAGACCGACTTGCCGGTCTGGCCGACCTGGTTGGAGTGCGGGTACCAGCCGGCGTCCACGGCGGCGCGCGAGGCGCCGACGGCGGCACCGAGCGAGTCGGCGAGCGCCTCGATGATCGCGAAGTTCTCGGCACCGTTGACGCCACGGCCGCCGGAGACCACGATCGCGGCCTCGGTCAGCTCCGGACGGCCGGTCGACTCGCGCGGGGTGCGCGCGGTGACCTTGGTGCCGGTGGCCAGCGCGCCGAAGGAGACCGTGAGGGCCTCGACGGTGCCGGCGGCGGGTGCGGCCTCGACGGGGGCCGAGTTCGGCTTGACCGTGATGACCGGGGTGCCCTTGGAGACACGGGACTTGGTGGTGAAGGAGGCGGCGAACGCGGACTGCGTCGCGACCGGGCCCTCGTCACCGGCCTCCAGGTCGACGGCGTCGGTGATGATGCCGGAGCCGATGCGGACCGCGAGGCGGGCCGCGATCTCCTTGCCCTCGGCGGAGGACGGGACGAGCACGGCGGCCGGGGAGACGGCCTCGTACGCGGCCTGCAGCGCGTCGACCTTCGGGACGACGAGGTACTCGGTGAACTCGGGGGCGTCGGCGGTGAGGACCTTGACCGCACCGTGCTCGGCGAGCGCGGCGGCGGTGTCGGCGGCGCCGTTGCCCAGCGCGACGGCGACGGGCTCGCCGATGCGGCGGGCCAGGGTCAGCAGCTCCAGGGTGGGCTTGCGGACGGCTCCGTCGACGTGGTCGACGTAGACGAGAATCTCAGCCATGGGGATTCAATCTCCTGCGAACGAAAAGGGGGCGGACTTCAGCGGCTCGCGCGAGCCCTAGATGAACTTCTGGCTCGCGAGGAACTCGGCCAGCTGCTTGCCGCCCTCGCCCTCGTCCTTGACGATCGTGCCCGCGGTGCGCGCGGGGCGCTCGGCGGCGGAGTCGACCGCGGTCCAGGCACCCTCGAGGCCCACCTCGTCGGCCTCGATCTCGAGGTCGTCGAGGTCCAGGGACTCCACGGGCTTCTTCTTGGCGGCCATGATGCCCTTGAAGGACGGGTAGCGGGCCTCGCCCGACTGGTCCGTCACCGACACGACGGCCGGAAGCGTGGCCTCCAGCTGCTCCGAAGCGGTGTCGCCGTCGCGACGGCCCTTGACGACGCCGTCCTCGATGGAGACCTCGGAGAGCAGCGTGACCTGCGGGACGCCCAGACGCTCGGCGAGGATCGCCGGGAGGACACCCATGGTGCCGTCGGTGGAGGCCATACCGGCGATGACGACGTCGTAGCCGGTCTTCTCGATGGCCTTGGCGAGCACGAGCGAGGTGCCCATGACGTCGGTGCCGTGCAGATCGTCGTCCTCGACGTGGACGGCCTTGTCGGCGCCCATGGACAGCGCCTTGCGCAGCGCGTCCTTGGCGTCCTCGGGGCCGACGGTGAGGACGGTGACCTCGGCGTCGTCGACCTCTTCGGCGATCTGGAGCGCCTGCTCGACCGCGTACTCGTCGAGCTCCGACAGCAGGCCGTCGACGTCGTCGCGGTCGACGGTCAGGTCATCGGCGAAGTGCCGATCGCCCGTGGCGTCGGGCACGTACTTCACACAGACAACGATCCTCAAGCTCACGCCGGCTCTCCTACTGCATCGTCATAACTGGGCTGCCTTGTTGCTCGCAGCATAGGCGCCTGAAGGGCGGGTTTCCGGTTGGGGCGTTCGACCGCCCCCACCGGAATATTACTCGTCAGTACACCCAGTCCGTTACCAGTGAGCAAGCGCTCAGGCGTGTGACCTTGCCAACGCTCAGGTAAGGGAACCCTCAGTCACGCAGAGCGTTGAACCGTCCCTGGTGATAGAGGAGCGGCCGGCCCACCCCGCTCGGGTCCCCGGCGACGACCTGGGCTATCACGATCCGATGATCCCCGGCCGGGACACGGGCCACCACCCGGCACACCAGCCAGGCCAGTACGTCGTCCAGGATCGGGACACCCTCGGGCCCCACGCTCCAGCGTGTCGGACGGCCGAACCGGTCGGCCCCGCTGCGGGCGAAGGTGCCGGCCAGCTCCTGCTGGTGCTCGCCGAGTATGTGGATGCCGACGTGCTCGGCCTCGGAGAGCACGGGCCAGCTGGAGGAGGTGGTGCCCACGCCGAAGGAGATCAGCGGAGGTTCCGCCGCGACGGAGTTGAGCGAGGTGGCGGTGAAGCCGACGGGGTGCTCCCCGTGGGCGGTGATGACCGCGACACCGGCGGCGTGCCGGCGGAAGACGGAGCGGAGGAGGTCGGGAGAGGCCTGCCGAGGGGCGCCGATGGTGCGGAGCTCGGGCGAGATCGTCATGGAATTGTCCTTCTGCGAGGGCATCGTGAGAGGGGTCCGTGGGTTCTCAGACGCCCGGACAGCGCGCGCTCGCGTTGCGGGCCAGGTCCACGTGGGCCCGCCCGTAGAGAAGGATTTCTGCAGGCACCTCGCCAGCGTGACGATCGGTGGCGGGTGCAGTCAAGTGCGTACCGGGATGTGGGAGAAGTGTCACCGCGTCAGACGGCGCGCCCCAGCGCGGCGATGACGTCCGCCCGGCGGGGCTGTCCGGCCGCGCGGACGACGATTCGCCCGTCGCGGTCGAGGACGAGCACGGTCGGGGTCCGTACGATCCCCATCTCGCGGACGAGATCCAGCCGCTCCTCGGCGTCGATCTCCACATGGCCGACGCCCTCGATCATCTCCGCCACTTCGGACAGGGTCCGACGCGTGGCGCGGCAGGGCTGACAGAAGGCCGTGGAGAACTGCACGAGGGTGGCCCGTTCTCCCAGCTCGACCCCCAGCCGGTCGGCACCCAGTCGCTCGTCCGTCACGTCCCGCTCCCTGCTCTCCACGTCCCTGTGCAGCGTTCCATGGCGCCGTTCGATTCCCGCCACGACCACCGGGCGTGACGAGAATCTCCCCCTGCGAAGCCGTCAGGACTGGTCAGCAGGGCCCACATGGGGCACGATCTGCCCAAAGCCGAAAACCTACGGCTGCGTAACTTCCGCCGGGAGAACCCTCCCCAGGAACAGAAGAAGGGGTTCCTCTCAGATGGCAGAACTCGTGTATCGGCCGGTCATCGGCGCCGCCCTGACCATGTTCAAGGCGCTGGACCTGAAGATCGACACGCAGGGTTCGGAGCACATCCCCCGCACGGGCGGGGCGGTGCTCGTCAGCAACCACATCAGCTATCTGGACTTCATCTTCACGGGCCTGGCCGCGCTGCCGCAGAAGCGCCTGGTGCGCTTCATGGCCAAGGACTCGGTGTTCCGGCACAAGGTGTCGGGTCCCCTGATGCGCGGCATGAAGCACATCCCGGTGGACCGCTCGCAGGGCGAGCACGCCTACAAGCACGCGCTGGAGTCGCTGCGGGCCGGGGAGATCATCGGCGTCTTCCCCGAGGCGACCATCTCGCAGTCGTTCACGCTCAAGAGCTTCAAGTCGGGCGCGGCGCGACTGGCCCAGGAGGCCGGGGTCCCGCTGATCCCGATGGCGCTCTGGGGTACGCAGCGCGTCTGGACCAAGGGCCGGCCGCGGAACTTCAAGCGCAGCCACATCCCGGTCACGATCCGGGTGGGCGAGCCGGTGGAGGCCCCCGCCGACCAGTACGCGGGTGCCATCACCCGGCGGCTGCGCGAGCGTTGCCAGGAGCTCCTGGAGGCCGCGCAGCGCGCCTATCCCGTACGCCCCAAGGACGCGAGCGACACCTGGTGGGTGCCCGCGCACCTCGGGGGTACGGCTCCGACTCCGGCCCAGGTCAAGGAAGCCGGCTGACCGGCGGCCCGACGGGCCGGTAGGCCACCGGCCGAAACGTCACTCCGGGTCGCGGACCGTGATCCGCGCCCCGGGGTTCAGCTTCTCCAGGGACTCGGCGAGCTCGTTGCCCGCGGCGACGAGCTCCTCGCGCGTCATGGGCGTCAGCGACTCCAGCAAGAAGACCGCGTTCACGGTGTCGTCGTCGATCCGGGTGCGGGGCCCCTGGCGCCAGTTCCAGCGCCGGCAGGTGACGCCCGCCTCGTCGCACCAGATGACCTCGCCCGGCTCGGGGTGCTCCACGATCTCCTCGCCGCCCGCCGTGGTCACGAACGCCTCGTCGCCGGTGGCCCGTACGAGCCGCATCTCACCCTCGATCTTGTCGAGGTCCTCGCCGCCGACCGGGATGAGGTGCGCGACGCTGATCGCGTTGTAGGCGTCGACGAGCCGGTTGATCCGGGGCAGTCCGCCGTCCGCGAGCGCGCGCTTGGCCAGGGCCTCGGCGGAGTTGCGGGTACGGGAGGGCTTGGCACCGAAGGCGGAGTACGCCGCGCGCCAGGCGGCGACGTGCGGGTCCTTGTCCGGAGTCTGCCCGTCCAGCCGCTCGGCCAGGCGCCGGGCCGCGTCGTCCAGCAGAGCCGAACTGACCTCGTCGCTGGGGCCGTTGACGAGTCCATGGGCCTCGACCGCGAGGTGGGTGAAGCCGGGCACGAGGGTGCGCACCTCGTCGGAGACTGTCAGGGTGAGGGGCATCGTCGTCCTTGCGTCAGAGGTCGGTCGGAAGGATCCGCAAGAGTTCCGGGCTGTCCGGCGCCGACCGCATGGCACTCAGCACTCCCGCGTGTGGTGCAGCATACAACACCGGATAGTCCACTTCACTGAACTCCGGATCGGGCAGGAACGCCAGGCGTTCCCCCGCCAGGGAGAACTCCGCCTCCCGGCCCGATTCACCACCGCGCGGATCCTGCCGGTGCCAGGATTCCGTGCCGGGCAGGCGGATCGCGACCAGCCCGTGGAGCACCTCGAACTTCTGGTAGCAGAGCGCCGTCGGGATCGACTCGGCACGCAGCAGCGCCGCGAGCGCGTGCGCCTTGGCGTGGCAGATCCCGGTGCGGCGCGCGAGGACGTCGGAGGCGCGCCAGGTGACGCGGAGGTCGCCGGTGTCGCTCGAGTGCGGGATCTCGTCCCGTACGAACGCGTACGCCGCCCGGGCGTATGCGCATACGTCGGAGTGCAGGGCACGCAGTGCGGCGGCGGTCTCCCGTACGACGGGGTGCTCGTGGTCGATGACCTCGTCCGCGGCAAGGTACGCGGAGAGTTCGGGGTCCTGCTGGATCAGCTCCATGACCCGGGACCCTAGAAAGACGACCGACCGGAAGTCAATGACTTTCCGGCCGGTCGCATACTTATGCCACGCTGGGAGAAGCGCTATCGCGCCATCTCCTCCTTCAGCGCCTGAAGGAAGGCGTCGACGTCGTCCTCCGTGGTGTCGAAGGAGCACATCCAGCGCACATCGCCGGCGGCCTCGTCCCAGAAGTAGAAGCGGAAGCGCTCCTGGAGCCGGGTGCTGACCTCGTGCGGCAGCCGCGCGAAGACCGCGTTGGCCTGGACCGGGTAGAGGATCTCCACCCCGTCCACCTCCCGCACGCCGGCCGCGAGGCGCTGTGCCATCGCGTTGGCGTGGGAGGCGTTGCGCAGCCACAGGTCCTTGGCGAGCAGCGCCTCCAACTGGACCGACACGAAGCGCATCTTGGAGGCGAGCTGCATGGACAGCTTGCGCAGATGCTTCATGTGGCTGACCGCGTCCGGGTTGAGGACGACCACGGCCTCGCCGAAGAGCATGCCGTTCTTGGTGCCGCCGTAGGAGATGACGTCCACGCCGACCGCGTTGGTGAACGCGCGCATCGGCACGTTCAGGGAGGCGGCGGCGTTGGCTATCCGGGCGCCGTCGAGGTGCACCTTCATGCCCTTGCCGTGGGCGTGCTCCACGATGGCCCGGATCTCGTCCACGGTGTAGACCGTGCCCAGTTCGGTGTTCTGGGTGATCGAGACGACCTGCGGCATGGCCCGGTGCTCGTCCTCCCAGCCCCAGGCCTGCCGGTCGATGAGCTCCGGCGTGAGCTTGCCGTCCGGGGTCGGCACGGTGAGCAGCTTGAGGCCGCCCATCCGCTCCGGTGCACCGCCCTCGTCCACGTTGATGTGCGCGGACTCGGCGCAGATCACGGCGCCCCAGCGGTCGGTCAGCGCCTGCAGGGCGGTGACGTTCGCGCCGGTGCCGTTGAAGACCGGGAAGGCCTCGGCGTTCGGGCCGAAGTGGCTGTGCATGATCCGCTGGAGGTGCTCGGTGTAGTCGTCCTCGCCGTAGGCGATCTGATGACCGCCGTTGGCGAGCGCGATGGCCGCGAGCACTTCCGGGTGGGCTCCGGCGTAGTTGTCGCTGGCGAAGCCCCGGACCGACGGGTCGTGGTGACGACGCGCGTCGGTCCTGGTGGGCAGAGCCGGGGTCACGGCTTGGGGGTCAGCCACAGACGCTGTCCATTCACTTCCTGTGCGGGCCGGTCCCAGACGGCGGCGATCTCGTCGGCCAGATCCGTGACGTCGGTGAAGCCCGCGAACTTCGCATTCGGGCGCTCGGCGCGCATGGCGTCGTGCACCAGTGCCTTGACCACCAGGATGGCAGCAGCGGCCTTGGGACCCTCGTCGCCCCCCGCCTTGCGGAAGTCGTCTCCCATGGCGAGCGTCCACGCCTCGGCCGCCGCCTTGGCGGCGGAGTAGGCCGCGTTGCCGGCGGTGGGCTTCGAGGCGCCCGCGGCGCTGATCAGCACGTAGCGGCCGCGGTCGCTGCGCAGCAGCGGCTCGTGGAAGGCGAGCGAGGTGGACTGGACCGTGCGGATGAGGAGCTTCTCCAGGAAGTTCCAGTCGGCGAGATCGGTCTCGCCGAAGGACGAGCTGCCGCGCCAGCCCCCGACGAGGTGCACGAGCCCGTCGATCCGGCCGAACTCCTTCTCCGTCTTGTCGGCCCACTCCCGCGCCGCGCCCAGGTCGAACAGGTCGACCGTGTCGCCGACGACCGTGGCGCCCCCGTGGGCGTACCGGGCGGCGTCGACCGCCTCGGCCAGGCGGGCCGGGTCGGCGTCGGCACCGACGACGATGGCTCCGGCTTCCGCGAGACGCATCAGCGTCGCCCGTCCCGCCGGACCGGCCGCTCCCGCGACCGCGATGACGGCACCCTCCAGCGGCCCGCCGTTCCCGTTGGCGTTCATGGTCGTCCCCTCCTTCTCCGTGACTGGGTTCACGCGGCAGCCTGCTCGGTCCGCGAAGCGTTCGCGGCGGTGATGCCCTTGGTGGAGGCGATCACGTCCTTCAGCTTCTTGGACAGGGCCTCATAGAACATGCTGAGCGGAAACTCGTCCGGAAGCACGTCGTCGACGAGCTTGCGGGGCGGCAGGGAGAGGTCCAGGGCGTCCGGACCCTTGGCCCACTTCGACCCCGGGTGCGGAGCGAGGTAGGTGGAGACGAGCTCGTACGCCTTGAACCAGTGGACGAGCTTGGGGCGGTCGATGCCCTCGCGGTACAGCTTCTCGATCTCGGCGCAGAGCTGGTTGGTGACCTCGGGGGCCCGCTTCCAGTCGATCTTGAGCTTGTTGTCCGTCCAGCGCACGACGTCGTGCTTGTGGAGGTACGCGAAGAGGAGCTGGCCGCCCAGACCGTCGTAGTTGCGGTTGCGGTCGCCGGTGACGGGGAAGCGGAACATCCGGTCGAACAGGACGGCGTACTGCACGTCCCGGCCGTGGGCGTTGCCCTCGCCCTCCAGCTTCACGGCCTCCTTGAAGGCGGTGAGGTCGCAGCGCAGCTCCTCCAGGCCGTACATCCAGAACGGCTGGCGCTGCTTGATCATGAACGGGTCGAACGGCAGGTCGCCGTGGCTGTGGGTGCGGTCGTGGACCATGTCCCAGAGCACGAAGGCGGACTCGCAGCGCTTCTGGTCCTCGACCATGGCGGCGATGTCCTCGGGCAGCTCGATGCCGAGGATGTCCACGGCGGCCTCGGTGACCTTGCGGAAGCGGGCCGCCTCGCGGTCGCAGAAGATGCCGCCCCAGCTGAAGCGCTCGGGGGCCTCGCGCACGGCGATGGTCTCGGGGAAGAGGACGGCCGAGTTGGTGTCGTACCCGGCGGTGAAGTCCTCGAACGTGATGCCGCAGAACAGCGGGTTGTCGTAGCGGGTGCGCTCCAGCTCGGAGAGCCACTCGGGCCAGACCATCCGCAGCACGACCGCCTCGAGGTTGCGGTCCGGGTTGCCGTTCTGCGTGTACATCGGGAAGAGCGCCAGGTGCTGGAGCCCGTCCTGGCGGTCCGCGGCCGGCTGGAAGGCCAGCAGGGAGTCCAGGAAGTCCGGCACCTGGAAGCCACGCTCGACCCACTTGCGCAGGTCGGCGACGAGGGCGCGGTGGTACGCGGCATCGTGCGGGAGCAGCGGGGAGAGCTGCTCGACCGCGGTCACGATGCGCTCGACCGCACTCTCGGCGAGGGCGCGGGACGGCGCGCCCTCGGTCTCGAAGTCGATGGACCCGTCCTTGCTCTGCCAGGGCCGGATCTCCTCCACGGCATTCTTGAGCTCGGGCCAGGCAGGGTGCTCGATCACCGGGGCATCGGTGAATATCCCCCCACCGGTCACGTCCTGCACAAGAATTTCCGTCATGTCACTTCCTCCACAGGAGAACCTCGCGTCAAGACACCGTATCCGGCCGCGGTTCCTCCGGACAAGAGGAGCAAGAGAAATTATCCTGCGAGACCCCCTTGGTCACCGTCAATTTTCCTGTCGGGAAGCGTTGAGGCGATCGCATCCCCCGCGCCGGCGAAGGCCTGAGCCGCCGCACCGAGGTACTCGTGCAGGGCCAGGAAGCCATGGAACATCCCCGGGTGGTGGTCCTCCGTGACCTCCACGCCCGCTGCGGCCAGGGCGGCGGCGAAGGCCCGCCCCTCGTCGCACAGCGGGTCGCAGCCCGCGGTGACCACATGGGCGGGCGGCAGGCCGGCGAGCTCGGCGCGCAGCGGGGAGGCCAACGGATGGCGGGGGTCTCCGGCCGGACCGAGGTAGTGGTCGCGGTACCAGCGCATATGGGCGTCGGTGAGGTAGTAGCCCTCGCCGTTCGTCCGGTACGACGCGTGGACGCCGGCCAGGTCGGTCGCCGGGTAGATCAGCACCTGGAGGGCGAGCGCGGGGCCCTGGCGGTCGCGGGCGAGCAGCGCGGCCGCCGCGGCGAGGTTGCCTCCCGCGCTGTCCCCGGCGACGACGAGGGCCGCGGGCTCGCCGCCCAGCTCGTCGATGTGCGCGGCGGCCCACAGAAGCGCCGCGTAGGCGTCCTCGACGGGTGCGGGGAAGCGGACCTCGGGGGCGAGCCGGTAGTCGACGGAGACGACGACGGATCCGGACTCCCGGCACAGGATCCGGCAGGAGCGGTCGTGGGTGTCCAGGCCGCAGAGCACCCAGCCCCCGCCATGGAGGAAGACGGTGGTCGGGCGGGGCCTCGCGTCCCCCTCGGGCCGGTAGATCCGCACCGGGAGCGGTGGGGCGCCCTCGGGGCCGGGGACCATCCTGTCCTCCACGGAGCCGACGACGGGCGGCTCACCGGGCGGCGCGGGGGCGCCGGCGAGCAGCCTCCGGGCCTCGACGGGGTCGGTGACGGCGCCGCCGATGTCCGGGAAGACGGCGGTGAGCAGATCGACGAAGGGACGGGCCTCGGGGTCGAGCCGGTCGCCCGGAGGACTGTCGGGACGGCCGGTGGGTGCGGTGTCCGTCATCGTGCGCCCTCGCCCTCGGTGAAGTACGGGATGACCTTCTCGCCCCACTGACGCAGGGTCTCCAGACAGGCCTCCTGCGGCACGGTCCCCATCTGCATCAGGCACATGATCTCGTCGGCGCCCGCGTCCCGGAGCCGTTCCACGTAGGCGATCGCGTCCTCGGCGGTGCCGTAGGCGTGGTCGGCGTGGAAGGTGGCCGTGGCGGAGGGGCGTACCGGTATCCGCTGTTCGTTCAGCCGGGCGACGACCTGCTCGGCAGCGCGGCGCATGTCGGCGGCCTCGTCCGCGCCCTCCACCACCGCCTCGTCGGGGATGCCCGCTCCCCCGTACCAGTGGCCGATCGACTGGGCGAAGAAGCGCTGGCCCCGGATGCCGATGCGGCGGGCCTCGGCGCGGTCGTCGAGGACGATCGTGGGACAGAGGACGGAGAAGTGGTCGTTGACGACCGTGGAGACGAACCGGTCGCCGGTGCGTGCGGCGCGGGCCGTGTCGTAGGCGCGGCGCATCTCGGCGATCGACCCGGGTCCGGCGAAACCCATCACGAGCGCGCCGATGCCGAGCTCGGCGGCCTGGGTGAGGGTCTCCGTGCGGCTGCAGGCGAGGAAGAGCGGCGGATGCGGGGTCTGCCGGGGGCGGGGCAGGATCGGATGCGGATCGATCCTGATCAGCTCGGAGCTGTACTCCAGCTCGTCCTTCTGCCAGGCCCTGCCGATGATCCGCAGGGCGTCCTCGACCTCCTGGGCCGTACGGTCCCGGTCGACACCGCACAGCGAGGTCTCCTGCTCGGTGCCGCCCCGCCCGGCGCCGAGGTCGAGACGTCCGCCGGAGAGCAGGTCGAGCATGGCTGCGCGTTCGGCGACGCGGGCGGGGTGGTTGAAGTTGAACGGCATGCAGACCACGCCGTGGCCGATGCGGATGCGGCTCGTCCGCGCGGCGACGTAGCTGAGGAAGACCTCGGGGGCGGACATGTGGGCGTACCACTTCAGGGAATGGTGCTCGACGGCCCAGATCCGGTCGAAGCCCATCTCCTCCGCCAGGACGGCCTGTTCGACGCAGTCGTGGATGACCTGGTGCTCGTGCTCCACGGTCGGGTCGGCCAGCTGTGCCTCGAAGATGACGGAGAACTTCATATGCCCTCCAGGGGGTTGTGTCGGGAAGCTGTCCTTGTTTCGATTAGCCATATGACTAGTCGTCAGATCGTGAAGAGGCAAGAGACGGAACACGGATTGCCGCAGACGGCCTGGGCGGTGCTCGGGCTGCTCTCGTTCCCCGGCGAGCGCACCGGCTACGAGCTGAAGAAGTGGGCGGACGCGTCCCTGCGCTTCTTCTACTGGTCGCCGGCGATCAGCCAGATCTACGCGGAGCTGCGCCGACTGGAGTCGCGGGGATACGTGATGTCGGCCCGGTCGGGTCCGGAGGAGCCGCGGACCAAGCGGCGGTACGCGATCACGGAGGCGGGCCGGGCGGCGCTGGCCGACTGGGCGGACGGCGACGGCGGGCCCGTGGTGCTCAAGCATCCGCTGGTGCTGCGGGTCTGGCTGGGGCATCTCGCCGCGCCGGAGCGGCTGCGGACACTCGTCGAGGAGCACATCGCCCGTACACGGGGTGAGCTCGAGGAGGTCCGGGACGCGCTCGCCCGCGCGGAGTCCGAGCCCGAGTGGCACCATCCGGCACTGGCGCTGCGCTGGAGCGAACGGCAGCACCTGGCGGAGCTGGAACTCGCCGAGTCGATGCTGACGGACCTGGAGGCACTGGTGGAGGCTCCGGCGAGGGGTGACACGGGGCACTGACGGGCCCGTGGGTGTGACGCCCGGAGTGTCAGGTTCCGACGCCCCGCGCGCATGCGCTTCCTTCTTGCGGTGAAGTCATTAGGCTGCGCCCCGAGCCGCACCGGGAGCCCGGAGGGACCTGGGCCCGGACATCGACGGAAGCGAGAAGATCTTGAGTTTCCTCACCATCGGTCATCGCGGAGTCATGGGCGTCGAGCCCGAGAACACCCTGCGCTCCTTCGTCCGGGCCGAGCAGGTCGGCATGGACGTCATCGAGCTGGACCTCCATCTGAGCAAGGACGGCGCACTCGTCGTCATGCACGACGCCGACGTCGGCCGGACCACCGACGGCAGCGGGGCGATCGCCGAGAAGACCCTCGCCGAGCTGCGCGAGCTGGACGCGGGCGCCGGGGAGCACGTCCCCGTCTTCGAAGAGGTCCTGGACGCGGTGCGGTCCCCGCTCCAGGCCGAGATCAAGGACGTGGCCGCCGCCCAGGTGCTCGCCGAGGTGATGAACCGGCGTGACCTGGTGGGGCGCGTGGAGGTCCTCTCCTTCCACGACAAGGCCCTCGCGGAGATCTCCCGGCTCGTCCCGGGCGTCCGTACCGCGCTCGTGGCGGACCTGTGGGACGCCGACGTCGTGGACCGGGCCAAGGCGGTCGGTGCCGGCGCGCTCGTCCTGAACATCCGGCACCTCACCCTGGAGACCGTCGAGCGCGCACACCGCGAGGGCCTGCGGGTCATCGGCTGGGTGGTGAACACCCAGGACCACCTGCGGCTGGTGCGGGCCCTGGAGCTCGACGGCGCGACGACCGACTATCCGGAGATCCGCCGCACCGGCCGCTTCACGGCCTGATTCGCGGGCCCGGCCCTCAGACCAGCGGCTTCACCAGGAGCTCGAACTGCAGGTCGTCCCGCTGCGGGACACCGAAGCGCTCGTCGCCGTACGGGAACGGGGTCATCTCTCCCGTACGGCGGTAGCCGCGCCGCTCGTACCAGGCGATGAGTTCCGCGCGCACGGAGATCACCGTCATGTGCATCTCGCGCACGCCCCAGATCTCCCGCACCCGGCGCTCCGCCTCGGTGATGATCAGGCGGCCGAGACCCGCTCCCTGGAGTTCGGGGCGGACCGCGAACATGCCGAAGTAGGCGGCGTCGCCGCGATGTTCGAGCTGGCAGCAGGCGACGACCTCGCCGTCGCGCTCCACCACCATCAGTCGGCTGCCCGGGGTGGTGATGACGGCGCGCACCCCCTCGGCGTCGGTCCGCTGCCCCTGCAGGATGTCCGCCTCCGTGGTCCAGCCGGTCCGGCTCGAGTCGCCGCGGTAGGCCGACTCCACGAGCGGCACGAGGACCGGGACGTCGTCCTCGACGGCGTCGCGGTAGCCGATCCGACCGGTGTCCTGCGGCGTGGCGGTGTCCATGCTGTTCGGGTCTCCCCTCGGGGCGCTGACGATCCCCCCGAGCGTAACGCCCCAGCGCCGTGCTCCCCTGCTCCCCCGCGTACGCCTGTGCGCTCGCGTACGCCCGGCCGGGCATGGGCATCGACCCGGAGGAACCCACCGGGAGGTGTGCCGTGCACGGACCGGCGTTGTCGGCCTGGCTGTTGCTGACGCTCTGCGGGGCGAGCGGGGTGTACTGCCTGCTGCGGATGCGCCGGTGCGCGGGCGAGGAGCGCAGAACGGCGGGGGGCGAGGCCGTGATGGGCTTCGGGATGGCGGCGATGGCGCTGCCCCCCGCCGTACTCACACCGCCCTCCTGGTCGTGGGCGGTGTACGCGGCCGTGTTCGGGGCGGCGGCCCTGCACGCGCTGTCGACGGTGCGGCGCGGCGGGCACCATCTGCACCATCTGCTGGGCTCCTTGGCGATGGTCTACATGGCGCTGGTCATGGCGGCCCCGTCCCAGGGAGCGCACGGAGGACACGGGGCAGGGGCCTCCGCGGGCGTACCGCTCGTCACGGGTGCGCTCCTCGCGTACTACGTCGTCTACGTGCTCCGCACGGGGACGCGGCTGGTCCCGGTGGCGGTGCCCGCGGGCGGCGCGCCGACGGCCTGGGCCACCCGGCCGGAGTTCGCGCTGGTGTGCCGGCTGTCCATGGCGC
Source organism: Streptomyces sp. NPDC056222 (assembly GCF_042264065.1). Lineage (NCBI taxonomy): Bacteria > Bacillati > Actinomycetota > Actinomycetes > Kitasatosporales > Streptomycetaceae > Streptomyces > Streptomyces sp. NPDC056222. The sequence continues at coordinate 63,800 of NZ_JBHJTL010000008.1, forward strand.
TCGCGATGCTGGCGATGCTCGTGACCCTCTGACGCCGGCCGCGTCGAAACCGTGGCGTACGTCACTTGGCGTGCGAGGCCATACCCCCGAGTAGTACGCCACTCATAGGCTGGACGCCATGTTGGTCTCCCTCGCGCTGCTCTCGCTCGGCGTCCTGACCGCCGCCGTGGCCCCACGGCTGCTGTCACGGTCCGACTGGGCGGAACGCGAGCCCGTGGTGGCCCTGTGGGTGTGGCAGTGCGTGGTGGCGGCGGTGCTGCTGAGCTTCGCGCTGTCGATGACGTTCAGCGCGGCGGCAGCCTGGCAGGTGGTACGGGGTCAGGTCTTCGCGGGCGCGCCGCACGGGGTGCTCGAGGCGTACGAACTGGGCACCCATCAGCCCTGGTCGGCGGCGCTCGCCGTGGCCTTGGCCTGTGGTGGGCTGTGGACCGGCGCGATGCTCGGCCGGGAGATCCGCCGGGCGCGGGCGCGTCGTCGGCAGCGCCGCTGCGAACTGCTCGTCCGTTCCCCGCTGTTGCCTGGTGAGGAGCCGGGCAGCGAGCGCCTCGTGGTGCTGGAGGGAGAACGTCCGGACGCCTGGTGGCTGCCGGGGACCGCGCCGCAGCTGGTCATCACGACGGCGGCGCTGCGCCGCCTCAAGGGACGCCAGCTCGATGCCGTGCTCGCGCACGAGCAGGGACACGCCCGGGCGCGCCACGACTGGCTGCTGCACTGTTCGGGGGCGCTGGCGGGCGGGTTCCCGGGGATTCCCGTCTTCGCGGCCTTCAGGGGCGAGATGCACCGGTTGGTGGAGCTGGCGGCCGACGATGTGGCCTCGCGGCGGTTCGGGCGGCTGACGATCGCGCTGGCGTTGGTGGAACTGAACGAGGAGCGCGGGGTGTTCGGGCCGGGTACCGCACCGGACGCGGATCTTCCGCAGCGGGTCAACCGCCTTCTCACGGCCGCTCCGCGGCTCACCGCGGGCCGGCGGCTGGGGCTGACGGCGTCCGCGGCGCTCGTCCCGGTCGTACCGGTTCTGGTGGCGTTCGTGCCCGCCCTCAGGGCACTCGGATAACCGGGGGTTCCGGCGCGTAGTCGGGGATTCCGGCGTGCCGGCGCGCGGGTCGGGGAAGATCGGCCCATGCGTTCCTCCGCCGTGGTCTCCGCCGCCCTGGCCGTGCTGCTGCTCGTCCTGGTGGCCGTGGGCTGGCCACCACTGCTCTCCCTGGACCGGTCGGTCACCGAGGAGCTGCACCGCAGCGCCGTCGCCGAGCCCGGGTTCACCCAGCTCAACCGGATCCTGAGCGACTGGGTGTGGGACCCATGGACGATGCGCGCGCTGATCGCCGTCGCGGTGGTGGTGCTGTGGTGGCGACGCGAGCGGCGGCTGGCCCTGTGGCTGACGGCGGCCGGCCTGCTCACGGCGGCCGTCCAGCAGGGGATGAAGTGGGCCGTCGGCCGGGAGCGGCCCGACTGGCCGGATCCGGTGGACTCGGCGCAGTACGCGTCGTTCCCCTCGGGGCACGCGATGACGGCGACCGTGAGCTGTGGGCTGCTGCTCTGGGTGCTCGCCCTGCACTGGCGGGAGAGCTGGCGGGGCTGGAGCGTGATCGCGGTGGCGGCCCTGGTGTCGGTGCTCGGTGTGGGATGGACCCGGGTCTATCTGGGGGTGCACTGGCCGTCGGACGTGGTGGCCGGCTGGTTGCTCGGCTACTGCCTCGTGATTGTGTCGATCATCACGTTCCGTGCATACGGCCGGGGCGCCGGGCGGGCCGGTCCGCCGGGGACGGGACGGAGGAGAATGGGAGAGACGCGATGAAGCCGCCTGTCCTGGACGATCCCCCGCGTCGCCCAGAACAGACGGCAAACCCGCTGAACAGCCACGAAGGCGCGACAGCAGGCTGCGCTGAGTATATTGGCTGCGAGCCAGTCAACGCAGGAGTCAAGCATGTCCCCGCGTAGCCCATCGGTCAATGAAGAGCTTCGGCGACGCTCTCGGGAGCGCCTCCTCGAGGCGACCGTCGAGCTCGTCTCCGAGCGCGGGTACGAGTCGACGACGCTGGGCGACATCGCCGAGCGGGCCGGTTCGGCCCGTGGTCTGGTCTCGTACTACTTCCCGGGCAAGCGCCAGCTGCTGCAGTCGGCGGTGCACCGGCTGATGCACCTGACGCTCGAGGAGGCGCTGGAGCGCGAGCCGCGGACCGATGACGGCCGGGAGCGGATGGCGCGGGCCATCGACGCGATCCTGGGGCTGGCCGTGGACCGCCCGGTACTGATGCGGACACACATGGCGGGCATCCTGCAGGCCGAGGGGTTCGTGCAGTGTCCGGAGCAGCAGCGGCTGGCGTTCCTGCTACGGGACACGGTGACGCGGTACGGCTCCGCGAACGTGGACGCGGACTATCCGCTGCTGCGGGCGCTACTGATGGGCGCCGTGGTGGCGGTGCTGCTGCCGGGGGCGCCGATGCCGATGGCGCGGCTGCGGTCGGAGCTGTTCCAGCGCTACGGACTGGATTGGGAGCAGGGAATGCCGCCGGACGGCGGTCCGCCCGACGGCATTCCCTTCACGGCCTCGGTGTCGGAGCTCCGGGTGCCGTGTCAGTCGCCCATGGCACAGACCTCGAAGACTCAGTCCTCGAAGTCGTCGAAGTAGTCCGGCTGGGTCTGGACGTTGAGCGCGTCCATCCGGATCCGCTTCGCCGGGTCCGTACGACGGTCGTCGAGCTTCAGGACGTCGAAGCCCTTCGCGATGTCGTTGGAGTAGATGTAGCCGTTGTAGTAGTAAGCGGACCACGAACCGCCGGTGCTGATGGTGGTGGCGGAGAGCGGACCGCGCTCGAAGTAGGCGATCTCCTTCGGCTTGCTGGAGTCGGTGAAGTCCCAGACGGAGACGCCGCCCTGGTACCACGCCTGGACCATGAGGTCCTTGCCCTTGACCGGGATCAGCGAGCCGTTGTGGGCGACGCAGTTCTCGGTGTCCGCCTGGTGGCGCGGGATCTTGAAGTAGCTGCGGAAGACGAGCTTGCGGTGCTTGCCCTTGCCGACGATGTCGTAGATGCCGTCCGCGCCGCGGTTCGGGCCGACGGCCGCGTTGCAGGTCGCGCCGGAGCCGCCACCGAGCTCGTCGGTGAAGACGACCTTGTTGGCCTTCTGGTTGAAGGTCGCCGAGTGCCAGAACGCGAAGTTGACGTTGTCCTGGACCTGGTCGATGACCTTCGGGCGTTCCGGGTCCTCGATGTCGAAGAGGATGCCGTCACCCATGCAGGCGCCGGCCGCGAGGTCCTTGCCCGGCAACACGGTGATGTCGTGGCAGCCGGTGGTCTTGGAGACACCCGGGTTGGTGGGACCGCCGGGGTTGCCGCCGCCGTCAGGGCCCTCGCCCGGGAACAGGACCGGGAAGCTCACGATCGCGGCCTTCTGGGGCGCCTTGCGGGGCACCTTGATGACCGAGATGCCGTCGTGCGGAGGCTGGCAGTCCGGGAACGCGGCGTTGGGCGAGTACGAGGAGACGTAGACGTACACGTCCTTCTTCTTGGGCACCAGCGTGTGGGTGTGCGAACCGCACGCGGTCTCGACGGCGGCGACGTACTTCGGGTTGCGGATGTCGCTGATGTCGAAGATCTTCATGCCCTCCCAGGAGGACTTCTCCGTGGCCGGCTGGCTGACGCTGGCACAGGAGTTGTCGCTGCGGGAGGAGTCGGTGGAGAGGAAGACGAGGTTGCCGGAGACGGAGATGTCGTTCTGGGAGCCCGGGCAGAGGACCTGGGCGACCGTCTTCGGGGCGCGCGGGTTGCTGATGTCGAAGATGCGGAAGCCGTCGTAGTTGCCCGCGAAGGCGTACTTGCCCTGGAAGGCCAGGTCGGAGTTGGTGCCCGCGAGCGCATCCTTGGGGATGTTCACGAGGTGCTGGATGTTGTCACTGTGGACGATCTCGTCCACGCCGGGTATCTCGCCGCTCTGAATGGCGGACCGGGCCTCGGCCGCCTGTGCAGAGGAGACGGTGCCCTGCGCGGTGGCGTCACCCGGGTCGGGCGTGGCGGCCGCGGGGCCGGCCGCGAGCAGGCTGACCAGCAGTCCGGCCGCGGCGGTCGCCACACCCAGACCTCTGATCCGTGCGCGCGGGGTACGCGTGATGCGCGTGGTACGCAACGAAGTCACTCCGTCCTCCCTTGTATCCGTTCGTAGTTGAACGGGTGATGGACCCCGGCAGTATCGTCCTTAGCGTGCACATCTCAACAGATGGCAACACACATGTAATGAATGTTTTTGCTCGATGCCCCTGAGAAGCGTGCTAGGAACGGTGCCCGACGCTTGTCCCCCCGGTCCCTCGGAACCACCCCTGGAGGTCGCCTTGTTGAACCGCCGTATCCGTGGAGCTGTCGCCGTCGCGCTGAGTGTCGCCGCGGTGTGGGCGCTGTCCGCCTGCGATTCGGCCCCGGACGGGAAGGCGCCGCAGAGCAAGGAGTCCACGGCGGCCTCGGTGGTGGCTCCGGGCAAGCCGGGCGAGCCGGCGCGGAGGATATCGCCGGCCGAGGCGTCCCGGCTGCTGCCCGACGACAAGCCGAACGCGGCGGACTTCACCTATGCGCAGATGATGGTCGTGCACCACAAGCAGGCGCTGACCATGACCGCGCTCGCTCCGGAGCGGGCCGGGTCGACGCAGGTCAAGAAGTTGGCGGACCGGATCACGGCGGCGCAGAAGCCGGAGATCGACGCGATGGAGGGCTGGCTGAAGAACAACGGCGGCCCGCGCGAGCAGAGCGGTCACGACCACCACACGATGCCGGGGATGGCGACCGAGACGCAGTTGGCGGAGCTCAGGAAGGCGAACGGCAAGGCGTTCGACGAGCTGTTCCTGAAGCTGATGGTCACGCACCACGAGGGCGCGGTGACGATGGCGGCGGAGGTGCTGGGGGAGGGCAACAACGTCCTCGTGGAGGAGATGGCGAACGACGTGATCGCGCAGCAGACGGCGGAGATCAACCGGATGCGCTCGATGTAGCGGAGCCCGTCCCGGGCCGACCGGGCCTGTCGCGCGTCTCCCCTGTCGGGGCTTCCGGTGCCATGCTGGAAGCCTCTCGGCGGGAATACCCGCGGCGGGAAGGAGTACGACCGTGCTTCGTGTCGCTGTCGTCGGTTCCGGGCCCAGCGGGGTCTACACCGCCCAGTCGCTGGTCCAGCAGTCCGGGGTGCCCGGGGTGCGGGTCGACGTCCTGGACCGGCTGCCCTGCCCGTACGGTCTGGTCCGCTACGGTGTCGCGCCCGACCACGAGAAGATCAAATCACTCCAGCAGAACCTGCGCGCGGTCCTGGAGGACCAGCGGGTCGGGTTCGTCGGCAACGTCGAGGTGGGCGAGCGGGGGCTGACCCCTGAGCGCCTCCTGGAGCTGTACCACGCGGTCGTGTACTGCGTGGGCGCGGCGCGGGACCGTCGGCTGGGGGTGCCGGGCGAGGATCTGGCGGGCAGCCACTCGGCGACGGACTTCGTCTCCTGGTACAGCGCTCATCCCGATGCCGCGGACAACGGATTCCGTCTCGACGGGCCCTCGGCGGTCGTGATCGGCGTGGGCAATGTGGCGGTGGACGTCACCCGGATCCTGGCCAGGGGCGCGGACGAGCTGCGGGCCACCGACGTGCCGCAGGGGGCCCTCGCGGCCCTGGCGGCCAGCAGGGTGCGCGCGGTGCACATGGTGGGGCGCCGGGGCCCCGGGCAGGCCAAGTTCACGACGAAGGAGCTCCGGGAGCTGGGCGGCCTGGGCAGCGCGCGGGTGAGCGTGGATCCGGCGGATCTGGCGCTGGACCCCGCGTTCGCGGACTCCTCGGCGCTGCCTGCCGTGAACCGGCGGAACCTGGAGGTCGTCCGAGGGTGGGCGGCGGGTGCGGCGGAGGGCTCGGGCGCGGCGGCGCGGGACGGCGCGGCCGAGGCGGCGCGGACCATCAGCCTGCGGTTCTTCCTGCGGCCGGTGGAGCTGCTGGGCGAGGACGGCCGGGTGGCCGCGGTCCGCTTCGAACGAACGGAACCGGACGGCACCGGCGGCGTGCGGGGCACGGGGCGGTACGAGGAGATCGAGGCCCAACTGGTCCTGCGGGCCGTCGGCTACAAGGGGGTCGCCCTGCCCGGGCTGCCCTTCGACCAGGCCCGGGGGACGGTCCCGAACGAGGCGGGCCGGGTGCTGCGGGACGGCGTGCCGTCGCCGGGCGAGTACGTCGCCGGCTGGATCAAGCGTGGCCCCACGGGCGTGATCGGCACCAACCGCCCGTGCGCCAAGGAGACCGTGACCTCCTTGCTGGCCGACGCGGCGGAGCTGGCCGGGCGGCCGGTGCCGGCCGACCCGATCGGCGCGCTGCGGGACCTGGGCCACGAGCCGGTCGCCTGGCGGGGCTGGCTCTCCATCGAGCGCGCGGAGTCGGACCTGGGCCGCTCACTGGGCCGCGGCCGGGTGAAGATCCCGGACTGGCCGGGCCTTCGGGCTGCGGCGCGGGAGGATGCGGACCTTCGCGCGGCCGCGAGGGAGGGCGCGGACCAGGAGGCGTAGCCGCGCCAGGGCTCTCGTCACGGCCGAACCGAGGCCACCACCCCGCTGGGGGTGCCGCGCGTCGGGCGGGGAGTCGCTACGCCTCGGCCGGGGTCGACTCCGCCAGGCGCTTCGCCTGGGCCCCGGCCGCCCGCAGGACGCTGTCCAGGAGGCCGGGGAAGAGGGCGTCCAGGTCCTCGCGGCGCAGGGCGTTCAGCTTGGCGGTGCCCCGGTAGATCTGCTGGATGACGCCGGCCTCGCGGAGCACCCTGAAATGGTGCGTCGTCGTCGACTTGGTCACCGGAAGGTCGAAGTAGGAGCAGCTCAACTCGGTGCCCTCGCGCGCCATGTCGCTCACGATCGTCAGCCTCACCGCGTCGGACAGGGCGTGCAGCACCCCCTCCAGGCGGATCTCCTCCCGCGCGGGGTGGTCCAGGACCCGAGGGTTGATCGCGGTCGTCACGGCGGCGGCTCCACTTCATCCGGGGTACGCGCCCATTGTACGAGAACTCTCGTAGTTTGACAGATGGCGTACTACGATGAGTATCGTACGAGCATCCTTCGAGGCCCCCCGAAACGGAGTCCGTCATGAGCGTCGCCCTGTTCGAGCCCTACACCCTGCGGTCGCTGACCATCCCGAACCGGGTGTGGATGGCCCCGATGTGCCAGTACTCGGCAGAGGTGTTCGGGCCGAACGCGGGAGTCGCCAACGACTGGCACTTCGCCCACTACGCCTCCCGCGCCACCGGCGGGACCGGCCTCATCCTCGTCGAGGCGACCGCCGTCGCCCCCGAGGGCCGGATCAGCCCCGCGGACCTCGGCATCTGGAACGACACCCAGGTCGAGGCGCTCCGCCGCATCTCCCGGTTCCTCAAGGAGCACGGCACCGTCCCCGGCATCCAGATCGGACACGCGGGCCGCAAGGCGTCCACCAAGCGCCCCTGGGACGGCCGCGGTCCGGTCGCCACCGGCGACCACGGCTGGCAGCCCGTCGCGCCGAGCCCCGTCGAGTTCGCCGAGGGCTACCCCGTCCCGACCGAGCTGACGACGGCGCAGATCGCGGAGATCACCGGACAGTTCGCCGACGCGGCCCGCCGGGCCCTGGCGGCCGGCTTCGAGGTGCTCGAGGTGCACGGCGCCCACGGCTATCTCATCGGCGAGTTCCTCTCCCCGCACAGCAACCGCCGCACCGACACGTACGGCGGCTCGTTCGAGAACCGCACCCGCCTGGCCCTCGAAGTAGTCGACGCCGTACGGGCGGTGTGGCCCGAGGAGCTCCCGCTCTTCTTCCGGATCTCGGCCACCGACTGGCTGGAGGAGCAGGGCTGGACCCCGGACGAGACCGTCCGCTTCGCGCGCCTGCTGCGGGAGCACGGGGTCGACCTGCTCGACGTCTCCAGCGGTGGCAACGGCGGCCCGGCCGAGATCCCGGTCGGCCCCGGCTACCAGGTGCCCTTCGCCGCCCGGGTCAAGGCCGAGACCGATCTGCCGGTCGCGGCCGTGGGGCTGATCACGGAGATCGACCAGGCGGAGAAGATCGTCGCCAACGGCGAGGCCGACGCCGTGCTGCTCGGGCGCGAGCTGCTCCGCGACGCCTCCTGGGCCCGCCGGGCGGCTCGCGAGCTGGGCGCCGAGACCCACGCGCCGAGCCAGTACGCCTGGGCGATCTGAGCCCTCCCGTTCCCGCCGCGGAATCCCCGCTTCGGGTTCCTCACTACGGATTCCTCGCTACGGGAACGCGCTTCGGACTCTCCCCAGGTTGACGCGGAACACGCCCGTGACCTGGGGAGAAGACCGTTCCGGGAGCCGCTGTCAGTGGCCGGGTGCAGACTGGCCCGTATCCGCGACAACGGCGTCCTGGAGGTGTCGGCCATGTCCGACGTAGTACTGACCGTAGGCACCCGCAAGGGTCTGTTCATCGGCCGAAGGCGCGACGGCCGGTGGGAGTTCGACGATCCCCACTTCAACGCGCAGGCGATCTACTCGGTCGCCATCGACAACCGGCGCTCCACGCCCCGGCTCCTCGTGGGCGGCGACAGCTCCCACTGGGGCCCGTCCGTCTTCCGCTCCGACGACCTCGGCGACACCTGGACCGAGCCGCCGAAGCCCGCGGTCAAGTTCCCCAAGGACACGGGGGCTTCGCTGGAGCGGGTCTGGCAGCTGCACCCCGCGCCCGCACACTCCCCGGACGTCGTCTACGCGGGCACGGAGCCCGCCGCCCTGTTCAGGTCCGACGACGGCGGTACGTCGTTCGAGCTGGTCCGCCCGCTGTGGGAGCACCCGACCCGGTCGCGGTGGGTGCCCGGCGGAGGCGGCGAGGCCGTGCACACGATCGTGACCGATCCACGCGATCCGGAGGCGGTGACGGTCGCGGTGTCGACGGCCGGAGTGTTCCGTTCCCGCGACGGAGGGGCGAGCTGGAACCCCTCCAACCAGGGAGTGTCCGCGGTCTTCCTGCCCGATCCGGACCCGGAGTTCGGCCAGTGCGTGCACAAGATCGCGCAGGACGCGGGCGACGTCGACCGGCTCTATCTGCAGAACCACTGGGGTGTGTACCGCAGTGACGACGCCGGCGCGAAGTGGACCGACATCGGCGCGGGTCTCCCCTCCGACTTCGGCTTCGCCGTCGCCGCGCACCCCCATCGGCCCGATATGGCCTATGTGTTCCCCATCAACGCGGACGAGGACCGGGTGCCGGCCGGGCGCCGTTGCCGTGTCTACCGTACGAGTGACGCCGGGGCCAGCTGGGAGGCGCTGACGGCCGGGCTGCCCGAGGGCGACCACTACGGCACGGTCCTGCGCGACGCGATGTGCACGGACGACGCCGACCCGGCGGGCGTCTACTTCGGCAACCGCAACGGCGAGGTGTACGCCAGCGCGGACGACGGGGACACCTGGCAGCTTCTCACCGAGCACCTGCCGGACGTGCTCTGCGTGCGGGCGGCGGTGATCGGGTGAGGCGCCCGGGCACTGCGCCAGTAGAGTGACGCCCGTGGCAGCACGACCGTTGAATGAGATCGTCGAACCGGGGTGGGCGCTTGCGCTCGCGCCCGTGGCCGAACGCATCGCCGCTATGGGCGACTTCCTGCGTCAGGAGATCGCCGCCGGGCGAACCTACCTGCCCGCGGGAGCGAACGTCCTACGGGCGTTCCAGCAGCCCTTCGACGAGGTGAGGGTCCTGATCGTCGGCCAGGACCCGTATCCGACGCCGGGGCACGCGGTGGGCCTGAGCTTCTCCGTGGCGCCGGAGGTGAACCCCGTGCCACCGAGCCTGGACAACATCTTCCGGGAGATGCACACCGATCTGGGGCTGCCCCGGCCCTCGAACGGCGATCTGACGCCCTGGACCCGCCAGGGTGTGCTGCTGCTCAACAGGGCGCTCACCACCGCGCCCCGGAAGCCGGGCGCCCACCGCGACAAGGGGTGGGAGGCCGTCACCGAGCAGGCCATCCGGGCGCTGGCCGCCCGCGGGAAGCCGCTGGTGTCCGTGCTGTGGGGCCGAGACGCGCGCAATCTGCGTCCACTGCTGGGCGATCTGCCGGCGATCGAGTCCTCGCACCCCTCCCCGATGTCGGCGGACCGCGGTTTCTTCGGCTCCCGGCCGTTCAGCCGCACCAACGAACTGCTCCTGCGCCAGGGGGCGCAGGAGGTGGACTGGCGACTGCCGTGACGGACGCGGGCTGGGTCGTCGGGATCGACTCGGGCGGCTCGGGGCTGCGGATCGCCCTCGCACGGGCGTCGGACGCCCGCCCCGTGGAGACCGTGACGTCGCGCGAGCCGGTGCGGACCGGTCCCGGCGGAATCGAGGCGGCCCATCTCCTCGCGCAGGTCCTGCCCGCCGTCGAGGCGATGAAGGCCCGCACCGGGGCCGGGGACATGGCCGCCGTGGCGGTCGGAGCCGCCGGTATGGCGACGCTCGGCGACGAGCTGCGTGCCGTGCTGCCGGGCGCTCTGGACCGGGCGCTGGGCGTACGGCGGCTGGCGCTGGCCGCCGACGCAGTCACCGCGTACGCGGGGGCCCTCGGGCAGCGGCCCGGGGCGGTGGTCGCGGGCGGCACGGGCCTGATCGCGCTCGGCACGGATCTCACGACCTGGCGCCGGGCCGACGGCTGGGGCCATCTGCTCGGCGACTGCGGCAGCGGTGCCTGGATCGGCCGGGCCGGCCTGGAGGCCGCGATGCGGGCCTTCGACGGGCGCCGCGGCGGTTCACCGGCGCTGCTGGCCCGGGCCGAGGAGCGGTTCGGTCCCGCCGCCGGGCTGCCGGGAGCGCTCTATCCGCGGACCGACCGGCCCGCCGTGCTGGCTTCCTTCGCCCCCGAGGTGGCTCACTGCGGCGCGGCCGGCGACGAGGTGTCGACGGCGATCCTGCGGCAGGCCGCCGCACATGTGGCCGAGGCCGCGGCTGCCGTGTGCCCGGCCGCGGGAGAGTCCGAAGTGGCTTTGACGGGCGGCCTGTTCAAGATGGGCGACCCACTCCTCGTACCGCTGCGCGCCGAGCTGGCGGAACAATTGCCGCATGCCCGCCCGGCATCGGCGGCGGGGGATCCGCTCGCCGGGTCGCTCGCACTCGCAGGTTGGCTGGCCACGGACACGCTTCGGCTGCCCACGGAGCCTCAGTTGCTGCAATTGACCCGGTAAACGACGGTTCGGACAAAGAGGGGCAGATAACGCGCTGCTGCACCTCAGTGCCCTGCGCGGCGGTCGAAACCAGTAACATGCGGCGCCATGAGCTCCCCCACTGGGCCTGCTTCCGGCCTGCCTGTACGAATGCCGCGACCCCGCCAGCCCGGACGGCACCGTCGCCCCGAACCCGTGGCGGCGCCCGAGGGTGCTCCCGCACTCGTTCTCGCCGTCCCCGGCGCGCCGTCGGCCGCCATACGCTCGCTGGCCGACGAGGTCGTGAGCATCGCCCGTTCCGAGCTGCCCGGCCTGGAGGCCGTGATCGGCTACCTGGACGGCGACGACGCCGAGTACCCCACCCTCGGAACCGTGCTGACGCGTGCCGAGACGCTGCGCACCGAGCGGTACCAGCTGGCCCTGGCGGCCGGCCGTGAGGTCAGCGCCCCCGAGGGCCCGGCCGCCGTCGTGGTGCCGCTGCTCGCCGGCCCGGACAGCGCCCTGATGCGCCGGATCCGCCAGGCCGTGATGGACAGCGGCAACGTCGCCGAGCTGACGGATGTCCTCGGCCCGCACCCGCTGCTCGCCGAGGCCCTGCATGTGCGCCTGTCGGAGGCCGGTCTTGCCCGCGCCGACCGCGCCCGGCTCTTCACGGTGGCCACCGCCGCCGACGGCATCGTCCTGGCCACGGTCGGTGGCGAGGAGGCCGTGCAGGCCGCCGGCATCACCGGCATGCTGCTGGCCGCCCGGCTGGCCGTCCCGGTCATGGCCGCCGCGCTGGACCAGGAGGGCTCGATCACCGCGATCGCCGAGCAGCTGCGCGGCTCCGGCTCGGTGCAGCTCGCGCTCGCCCCTTACCTGATCGGCCCCGAGCTGGCCGACGGCCTGCTCGACGCGGCCGCCAAGGAGGCCGGCTGCGCCGCCGCCGAGCCGCTGGGCGCCTACCCGGCGATCGGCAAGCTGGTGCTCTCGCAGTACACGGCCGCGCTGGGCATCGCCCCGCAGCAGCAGGGTGCCCCGGCCGTCTGATCGATCCACGGCATTCGGAAGGGCCCGCACCGGAGATGTCCGATGCGGGCCCTTCCGTATGCCGTGGATCCGGGGGTTCAGCCGAGGACCACGCAGGTGGCGGCCGGGGCCTCGATCGCGCCCGCGCGGCGCGGGACACCGCTCTCGGCGTCGATGTCGAACCAGGTCACGTCGCCGGAGCGCTCGTTGGCCGCGTACAGCCGCCGCCCCGAGGGGTCGAGGGCCAGGTCGCGGGGCCAGTGGCCCCCACAGGGCACGGTGGCGGCCAGGGCGGCCTTCTCGGCGTTCGGATCGAGGGTCAGGACGGCGATGCTGTCGTCGCCCCGTACGGCGGCCCACAGGAAGCGGCCGTCGGGGGAGACCGCCACCCCGGAGGGGTAGCTCGCCCCCGTGGCGCCCTCGGGCAGCACGGATGTCTCCGCGATCGGCTCGAGGGCTCCGGCCGCCCCGTCCCAGCGGCAGACGGTCAGGGTGGGTTCCAGCTCGTTCAGGACGTAGGCGTGGGTGCCGGCCGGGTGGAAGGCCAGGTGGCGCGGGCCCGTGCCCGGACGCAGGGCGGTCTCCGCATGCGGGCGCAGTGCTCCGGAGGCGGGATCGAGGGCGTAGATCCGTACGGAGTCGGTGCCGAGGTCCACGGCGGTCGCCCAGGGCCCGCCGGGTGCGGGCAGGACCTGGTGGGCGTGGGGGCCGCGCTGGCGTTCGGTGACCGGTCCCGAGCCCTCGTGCCGGGCGACGTCGGTGGCGGGGCCGAGCACGCCGCCCGGGCCGATGGGCAGGGCGGTGACGCTGCCGGAGCCGTAGTTGGCCGTGAGGACGTGGCCCCCGGCGACGGCGAGGTGCGTGGGTCCGGAGCCCTGTACGGCCATGTGAGTGCCGAGGAGCCGGGGGACGGCTCCGGTCACGTCGAAGGCGGCCACGGCGCCCTCCTCGGCCTCGGAGACGGCGTACAGCACCGTGCCCGCGAGGGCGAGGAAGGACGGGTCCGCGAGCGCGGCGGTCTCGGAGGTGACGGTCAATGCGCCGGTGGAGGCGTCGACGTCGGCGGTGAGGATGCCACGGCCCCCGGCCGAGGTGAACGATCCGATGAAGGCCCGTACAGGTCCCCGCGCGTCTGTGCCGCCCATGGCGTCTCCCCTCTCCGCCGGGCGGTCATGGCCGACCGCCCGCGTCGTCGGGGCCGACGTTAGCAGGCGGTCTAGACCAACTTGGATCACGCGGCCGGAAGGAGCCGATCCGCGACGCGGATACGAGCGGGGAGCTAGGCCGCGGGGACGAGCGGGGCGCGCGGGGAGGTGCGCATCGGCGCGGCCAGGTCGACCAGCGCGCGCTCGAGGCCGTACAGATGGCCGAGGGCCGCTTCGGCGCCCGGGTGGTGCGGCGGCAGAGCGTCCGCCGCGACGGAGGTGGAGCGCGCGGGACGGGTCGGCGGGACGAGGGCGTGGACGGCCGCCTCGACCCGCCAGGAGGCGGCGGCGAGCCGGGCGTCGTGGGAGGCGTCGGGGTCGGCGGCGACCGCGGCGAGGCCGCGGATCTCGCGGGCGCAGTCGTCGAGGAGGGCGAGGACACGGCGGGCGCGGGCCTTGCGGGCCCGCAGCGGGCTCAGCGGGTGGACGAGCGGCGCCAGCGAGAGCCGGACCCGGCCGAGCAGGACCTCGAGCTCGGCGGCGAGCGGCGCCGGGTCGGCGTCCGGGTCGCCGGCGAGCCGGCGCGCCGCGACGGTGGTGCAGTCGTGCACACAGGTCACGGCCCGCTCGATCCAGGCGTTGGTGGCGGCGTGGGTCGTCACGGGCAGCAGGGCGACACCCACGGCCGCTCCGATCGCGCCGACCGCGGTCTCCTCGAAGCGGAGCAGCAGGAGCCCAGGGTGCAGGACGCCGAGCAGTCCGTACAGCAGCCCGGCCATGACGGTCACGAAGAACATCATCCAGCTGTACGAGAGCGGGGCGGTGTAGAAGATCCCGAAGACGCACACGGCGACGAGGACGGCGGTCGGGGCGGGCGCGCCGGCGAGCGGGATCGCGATCAGGAGTCCGGCGGCGATACCGGTGACCGTGCCGACGACCCGGCGGAAGCCGCGGACCAGGGTCTCGCCGCGCGAGGCGGTGTTGACGAAGATCCACCATGCGGTGCCGACGGCCCAGTACCAGCGCTCGTGGGAGATGAACTGACCGGCGGCGAGCGCGACGGCGCAGGCGGCGGTGGCCTGGAACGCCTGCCGGGTGGTGGGCCGGTGCAGGCCGCGGCCGGGCAGCGGCGTGGGTGCGGCGGCCGGCGGGACGCGCCGCTCGATGCACCAGGCGACGAACCGGACCGCTCCCGAGACGGCGAGGGCGAGAGCCACCGCCACGTAGAGCTCCGGCAGCTGAGCGGGCAGCGCGTGCAGGAACTGGGTGACGAAGAACATCATGAAGGCGAAGATGCCGAGCGCGTGCCCGCGCGGGCCCCAGCGGCGCGCGTACACGCCCGCGAAGACGACGAGCAGCCAGGACGCGTCGCGCAGCAGCGGCGCGCCGTGCAGGGCGGTGGCGAGGGCGAGGACCGGGAAGCCGACGGCGGGCAGCAGGGCCGTGGTGGCCAGCTGCCGGCGAACGGTCGGGTCGCCGACGGTGAAGAGCGCGAGCAGCGCGGCCAGACCGCCGGTGATCGAGGCGGTGAGGGAGAGTCCGGCGAGTTCGGCCGCGGCGACGGAGAGTCCGACGCCGAGGACGGCGCGCGAGGAGACCCGCAGCCTGACCCGGCCCGGGTCGGGTGCCACGAACACGAGTCGGACGAGCCGACGCCCGGCCGCCCGGAACTGCTTCACGACGGTTGTTCCGCCCCCGCTGCCGTACACACACCCTCTTCGCATGATCTCGTGCCCCGGCCTGCTTGTGGCGGCCCCTGGACATGGGAAAGGCGCCGCGGGTCCGGTTCCCGGCCTCATCGCCGGTCCGGCGCGTGCGCGGCGCCATCTCTTCGTACTCTCCTCAGAGGAAAACACCTGGTCACCCGCTGGCTCAACTCAACCGCGCCGAGGTGTGCCATTGGTACAGTCTTCGCGAGTAGAACTCGGCCAGAAGGAGACCAACGGACCATGGCTGTGGATGAGCTCGACACGCGCATCCTGCGGTTGCTGATCGAGCAGCCGCGTACCAGCGTGCGTGAGTACGCGCGGATTCTGGGGGTGGCCCGGGGCACGGTGCAGGCCCGGATCGACCGGCTGGAGCGGGACGGGGTGATCACCGCCACCGGTCCCGTGCTCTCCCCCGCGGCGCTCGGTCACCCCGTGCTCGCGTTCGTCCACATCGAGGTCACGCAGGGGCATCTGGACGAGGTCGGCGACGCGCTCGCCGCCGTGCCGGAGATCGTCGAGGCGTTCTCGATCACGGGCGGCGGGGACCTGCTGACGCGGGTGGTGGCCCGGGACAACGGCCATCTCGAGGATGTGATCCAGCAGCTGATCCAGCTGCCGGGCGTGGTCCGCACCCGCACGGAGATGGCGCTGCGCGAGCGGGTTCCCCACCGGCTGCTGCCCCTGGTGGAGGCGGTGGGGCGGGCGTCGGGCCGGGGTGCTTGATCCCGGGTTGAGATGCTGGGACCCATGAGCACTGCGCGCCCTGCGGTCATCTTCGATCTCGACGGAACGCTGGTGGACAGCGAACCGAACTACTTCGAGGCCACCAGGCGGACCCTCGTCGCGTTCGCCGGGGACACGGACTTCGACTGGGAGCGGCACACCCGCTTCATCGGCATCGGGACACGGGAGACGCTGGAGATCCTCGGGGAGCGGTACGGGATCGAGGCGCCCGTCGACGCGTTGCTCGCCGCGACCAACCGGAACTATCTGGAACTGGCGCGGGCGTCCACGCCGGTCTATCCGCAGATGCGGACCCTCGTGGAGCGGCTGTACGCGGCGGGGGTGCCGATGGCGGTGGCGTCCGGCTCTTCGCGCACGGCCATCGAGGCGGTCCTCGGCGGGACGGGCCTCGACGCGTGGCTGACCACCCTGGTCTCGGCGGAGGAGGTCGAGCGGGGCAAGCCGGAGCCGGACGTCTTCCTGGAGGCGGCGCGCCGGCTCGGGGCCGAGCCGGCGCGGTGCGTGGTGTTCGAGGACGCGGCCCCGGGTGCCGAGGCGGCGCGGGCGGCGGGGATGCGGTGTGTGGCGCTGCCGTACGTGGCGGCGACGGTGGACGATCCGGCGTTCCGCGCGGCGGATCTGGTGTTCCGTGGCGGGCAGGCGGAGTTCACCGCCGATGCAGCGCTGGCCTGGCTCGACGACCTGGCTTAGATCCTCCGGCCGTCGCGGCTCCGGCCGTCGGACCGGCAGAAATCCGGGCGCCGGGCGGCATGTTCGTGTGGCAGGGTACGGACGCCCCGCCCCACCGCGCCCTGGAGCATTCATGTCGCTACCGTCCCGACTGATCCCGCTGCTCGACCAGTTCGACTTCGCGCGGCTCAGGCTCCGGCAACGCATGGCGGGGCCGTTCGTGGACAGCGGCAACGGCACCGACGTGGGGGTCGAGACGCTCACCGACGAGGAGTACCTCTGGGAGCCGGTTCCCGGCTGCTGGTCGGTGCGCCGCCGCAGCGACGGCCCGGGCCCTCGGGCGACCGTCCTGACCGGCGTGGGCGACTGGGGGCGGGACGCCACCCCGCCTCCGCACCCCACTCCCCCGCCGTTCACCACCATCGCCTGGCGGCTGAGCCATCTGAGCGAGCTCATGACGCTGCGCGCGGACCACACCGACGGCAGCCACAGCCTGACCCGTGACGACTACCTGATCAGCGGCGACGCCTCCTCGGCGATCGAGGCCTTCGACGCGGGAGCGGAAGCCTGGCGGAAGGCGCTGCTCTCGGTCGACGACAAGGCACTCGACACGGTGGGCCTCAGCACCTACCCGCACGGCAGCGATCCCGAGGACGCCTTCCTCGACGTCGTCTGGTGGGTCAACCAGGAACTGCTGCACCACGGAGCCGAGATCGCACTCCTAAGGGACCTCCACCGGGAACGCACCGCCTAGCCAGGACTTGTCCGGGCGATCACGGTGCCGGCGGCTGAGGGGCGCCGGGACTGCGGACGGTCGCTTGGCCGACGCCGGGGCGGCGCAAAGGGTTGGCGCGCGGGGCCGACGGAACCGGGTAACGTCTTTGTCATGTTCTTCCAGACGCCGATTTACGAGTGAGAGCGTGACGGGCCCGCTGACGACCTTCGACGTCGCCGCCCGTCCCCCACCGATGAATCCGTAGATCACTTCACATCATTACCGGGAGAACCCGTGACCGACAGCAAGAACATCAACAATCCCGTGGGCCAGGGCGGCGGCCAGCGCAAGAAGCTGTCCCGCGCCGAACGGCAGAACAACGGTCCGCACCGGAACCTCGACCGCCAGGGTGCAGCCGACAAGAAGGCGGAGCTGGTGCGCAAGATGCGCGAGAAGGCGCGCGCAGCCGAGGACGCCGCGCAGGCGAGCGACGACACCGCGCAGAGCTGACGCACCGCCGCCGCAGCGCGGCATCGCTCGGGGCAGGGCCCGGACCGCGACGCGCGGTCCGGGCCCTGCTGCCGTATCGGGCGCGGCCGGTCCCGGTCAGCTCACGGCCGGATCCGGGTGTCAGCTGCGCGTTTCCGCATGGTTCACGGTGGCAAGGCGGCGGTTGTACTGGATCACGTCGTACTTCTGGTCACCGGTGACCACGACCTCCGGGCGCGTGGGCGTGGCAGGGAAGAAGTCGTCGGCGCCCACCGGTGTGCGGGCGGCCACGTACGCCTGCCCTTGGGGGAACGCGTACATGTCGAACCGCGTCTGTTCCGACGCAGCCACTCCCTGGGGGTACTCGTCGACGCGAGGGTAAGCCGTTGTGTAGACGGAGACGGACTCTGCCCCACTCGCGGGACGGACGATCCGCGCGTTCGGGGCGGGGCGGGTGTGGATGCCCGCCGGGTTGTGGATCCATCCCTTCTGCCCACTGAACCAGATGGCCGTCCAGTCCCCCAGCACGTCGGCGACGACGAACTCCTGCCCCCACATCGCGGTGGCTCCCCAGTCGTCGATGCGGTCGGTTCCCGCCGATCCGTCCGGATGGAGGGCACGGTCGGATACGAGCGGGGCATCGCCGCTGGGCGCCGCGCGGACGTAGAGGAAGTTCGAAGGCTGGGTCTGGGTATGGCACTTCGGATCGCACACCGTAACTGTCTGCGGGTTCTCGCCGTAATCCGGGGCGATCATGACCGCCTGTCCGATCCCGATGCGCTCCCCTCCGGCTCCTCCCTCCGCCCCGAGCTTCTGGGGGGCATCGGCATCGAGGAGAGCCATGAACTCCTCCCAGTCCCAGTAGGGGCCGGGGTCCCAGTGTGCGTCCGGCGCGCGGGCCGGCCTCGTGGGGAGGACGTTGTCGTGTCCGATGATGTGTTTGCGGTCCAGTGGGACGTCGAAGCGCCGTGCGAGGTAGACCACCAGCGCGGCAGTCGCCTTGTACTGGGCCGGGGTGAACCAGGTGGGCCCCTGGGCGGCGTACCCCTCCAGTTCGATACCGACGGCGTGCAGATTGACCCAGTAGTTCCCGGCGTGGAAAGCAATGTCCTTGGTGGCAACCATCTGGGTTGCCTCACTGCCGTCGGCCTTCATCACGTAATGCGCGGAGACCCCGCTGGACGGGTCCTGAAACCAGCTGATTCCCGCATCGTAGGGCCCTTCGATGTCATGGATGACGATGAAGTCGACGTCGATGCCATGGGAGTTCCGTGTAGCCACCTGGTAGTTCGAGGCAGCAGCGGGAACGAACCGGCAGTTCAGCTCGCCGGGGCACTCCGGCACCACCGCTGCGGGAAGTGTCCGCAACCTCAGGGAGGCGAGCTGTGACTTCGACGGACGGACGTCGGGCCTCTTCGACAGCGATACCGTCTGGCCGTCCTCGCGCACCCGCTGCTGACCGGTGCGGATCACCGTGAACACGCCATCGGCGAACTGTCCGGCCGTCGCGGTGTCGGCGGCCTGGCTGTACCGTGCCACAGCCCCGTACCAGCTCCCTGGATCCGGCGAGAACTCACGGGTGATCCGCCGTTGATACGAGGCGAGGAGAGCAGCGCCCCCTCGGAGGTTCTGCAGCTCGTCCCTCTTGAGCGTCTGGGGTGCGACGCCGATCATTGCGGCGGCAGCCTGCAAGGTGTGCTCGGAAGGGTCGTCGGTGCCCGTGGCATCCACCGGCCCTTCGCCCGGGCGGTGGGTGTACGTCCTCCCGGACGTCGTGTCCGTCAGGTGCATCGGGCCGTAGCCGCCCTTGGTGCTCGGGCGGCCATGGTTGTCCTCCCACCAGGAGGACTCGTAACTGACCCCGAGAAGCACTTCCTTCGGCACACCGAACTCTGCTGCCGCCTGCTCGGCCGCCCGCTCGAAGCCACCCGGTGTCCGTTCGGACGGCCGGGCGTTCCCAGCGGCGGCGCAGCCCCAGATGAGGGCTACCGCCACACCCGCTGCGCCGAGACCCCGTCGCGCCCTTCGTCTTCTGGCCACACCACGTCCGTTTCGCTATGGCGGTCGGAGTTGTCTTCGGCCGGTCCTGCGGCCGCCACAATCCTTTGGGCGACAGCCTCCTGGTCCGACCGACACGCCCAATACACGCGGGCCCGTCACCGCACCGGAGCAGTTGACGATCAGGACGGGGCCGGGGATCGCCTGCCCGGACTCGCAGTGGGGCTCAGGCCGCCAGGCTGGTGGATGTGGTGAAGGGTGTGACCGCTGCCGCGATGTACCTGACGTAGCCGATTCCGGTACGCACCGGGACCGGAACGTTGCTGTCGTCGGTGGTGCCGTTGCCGAGCTGCCCGGTGCTGTTTCCACCCCAGGCACGGACGGTGCCGTTGGCCAGGCGTGCCAGGCTGTGCGAGCTGCCTGCGGCGATGTCTCGGACGCCACCGAGCCCGCTGACCGGGACCGGAACGGGGCTTTCGCCGACGGCGCTGCCGTTGCCGAGTTCTCCGTTGCTGTTGTTGCCCCAGGCACGGACGGTGCCGTTCGCCAGGCGTGCCAGGCTGAAGAAACCACCTGCGGCGACATCTCGGACGCCACCGAGCCCGCTGACAGGGACCGGAACGTTGCTGTCGGCGGTGGTGCCGTTGCCGAGCTGCCCGGTGCTGTTGCCGCCCCAGGCGCGGACGGTGCCGTTCGCCAGGCGCGCGAGGCTGTGATTGAAGCCCGCGGCGATGTCCCGGACGCCACCGAGCCCGCTGACAGGGACCGGAACGTTGCTGTCGGTGGTGGTGCCGTTGCCGAGCTGCCCGGTGCTGTTTCCGCCCCAGGCGCGGACGGTGCCGTCGGACAGCAGGGCGAGGCTGTGATCGCAGCTTGTGGCGACCGCTGTCACCTTGCTCAGTCCACTGACGGGGACGGGAGTGGTGCTGGTGCCACCGGTGACGCCAATGCCGAGCTGCCCCAAGGCGTTGTCGCCCCAGGCGCGGACGGTGCCGTCGGACAGCAGGGCGAGGCTGTGGCCGCAACCGGCGGCGACCGCCGTTACGCCGCTCAGCTCGCGCACCCCGCCGGGGGTGGGGTGGTTCGTCGTGGTGCCGTCGCCGAGCTGCCCGAAGAAGTTGTGGCCCCAGGCCTTGACGGTTCCGTTGGACAGCAGGGCCAGGCCGTGAATTCTGCCTGCGGCGAGGCCGGTGACGCCGGCGGCGGTCAGACCGGACACGGTGACCGGGGTGTGCCGGTCGGTGTCGGTGCCGTCGCCGAGCTGCCCGACGCCGTTGTCACCCCAGGATTCGACGCGCTGGGCCTGGGCAGCGGCCATGGGTGCGGGCAGCGCGAACGCCGCCAAGGTGGTCAGCAGGACGAGCAGTCCCGCCGACGGGACGGATCTCGGCCTGCGCCGTCTTGTCCGCAGCATGTGTCACCTCGGGATGCCGGGTGCGCGGCCGTCCCGGCCTGCGCTACGTGGAGTGATGATTGCGATTCACCAGGTGACAGTTTGATACATAGGCGACATATGTGGCGCTGCCGGTTGCTGCGGACGGCCGAACCGAGTGTGAGGTGTTGTTCCTTCGGGCCTTGAGTTGCTCCTAGGGCCTCTCCTGCCGATCAGGCCGGGCTCGCCTAGATCCGGTGCAACCGGTCCAGCCGAACGAGGTCGGCCATCGCCTCGCGCAGGCGAGGAGCGAGGTCCGCTTCGCCCACCTCGTGATGGGCGACGGGGAAGGACAGCGCGGGCGGCCTCTGGTCCCAGCTGCCGAACCTGTCCCGGTCATGACGGCGTACGAGGACGAGGGCGCCGACCTGACTGTTGAGGACGGAGACCTCGATCTCCGCGAAGGCATCGGTCTTCCGGCTCGGGTCCTCCAGTCAGTACGTCTGGAGGTAGTACTGGCGCTGGGCGACGTTCGGGATTCTGTCGTCCGTCAGCCGGGCCTCGACCCGGCTGTACCCCTCGGCGAAGAAGGCGTCCATCACCGCCTCGTGCAGCGGCGGCGCGGCCACGTGCAGGAAGTCGATGTCCTTCACCACGTCGCTGCCGCGGGATTGGACCGTGGTGACCACGGAGAGGTCGACGCCCGTGGACCGGCCGCCGAGTTCTGTGACCGGACACTCCCAGGGCAGCCGTCCGCCGAACCGGATCCGGTGCTCCCCGCCGGGCTCCACCTCGACCGAGGTCTCGTAGCGGGCGGGCATGAGCCTGGCGACCTCGACCTCGCGGATGACGCCCTGCCACGTCACGCACTTGGCCATGACACGCAGGTCGAAGCGATCGACGTCGAGCCCCGTACCGCCGCCCCGGAAGACGACCTCGCCCCTCACCCACTCGCCGGGCCGGGCCTCGACGGTGCTGATGACGGCGTCGATCTCGGGCGGCTCGAGGTCGCCGGAGCCGTCGCCAAAGTCAGCGCCGTCACGGGCATCGCCCTTCCCGGCCCCACGCCCGAACCCGAAGAGCCTGAGCAGCCCCACCCGTCCTCCTCCCACAGCCCCCGGAAAAGCCTGCCGAAGCCTATTAGGCTCGTGCCCCAGGACGAAGGGGAGGGCAGGGCGTTGGCGTTCCGCAAACTGTTCGGGGAGGGTGAAGGCGCGGAGGGCTCGGCCGAGGTCGACCCACCCGAGCTCGACACCCGCATCAGCACCCTCACCCTCCGCCCGGGCGCGGAGGTCAGCGGCCGGCTGGTGATCCGCGCGGGGGGTACGGACCTCCGGATCGGGGAGACCGTCCTCCAGCCGGTGGGCAGGATCCACCAGCCCAGCGGCAAGCTGATCACCGACCACGTGACGTTCTTCCACACGTCGATCATCCGCTTCGACGTCCCGGCCGGCACAGAGCGACAGGTGCCGTTCACCGGGCGGCTGCCCTGGTACACGCCGTTCACCGACTTCGACGGCCGGGCCCTCGGCGTGGACTTCTCACTCCGCACGAGAATCATCCTCGACGACGGCGCCGACACCGTCCTCACCGACACCGACTTCCTCCACGTCGACCCGCTGCCGGCCGTCGAGGCCGCGCTCGACGCCTTCGGCGAACTCGGTTACCTGGAGCGGTACTCCCACCTGGTCAAGGACCAGATCAAGGACTCGGAGTCGATCTCGGAGGACTACCAGCCGGTCTTCCTCAGCGACCCCAGCGGTGGCCAGGCGGACTTCCCCGAGCTCGAACTCGCCTTCGACACCAACGCGGTGGGCACGATCTGCCACCTCCGCGCATCCGCGCCGGATGTCTTCGCCTGGGACGACAAGCCCGGCACGGTCTGGTTCCCGGTGGCCCACCACGAGGCCGGCAAGGCCGACGTGACCGCCCGCGCGGCCCGGGCCCTGGAGGAGCTCGCGGCCTTCTACCGCCGTCACCCGAAGAAGGCCCGCAGGGGAGGAAGGGGCAGCGGCAGGGCAACGCGGAACCCGTGGCCTTACGACAGAATCGCCACCTAGGGCCTGTCCGGTCGACCACCGGTTCCGTCGGCCGACCACAGGCGGTGGCGTTCATCCACCGTCGTCCACGGGCCGAATCGTTCGGGCAGGTCACGCCACTGAACGCCGGTCCGCACCCGGTGCGGAATCCCGTCGATCACCTGTCGGAGATCGGCGGGCTCGTCGTCGCGTCGCCGGTGGACCGCAGCAGGCGGAGGAACGCCTTGAGGCCGGCGATGATCTCCTCGTTGTCGGTGAGACGGTCGACCGTCGCCTCGAACTCCCGCGCCATCGCGGCGATCCGGCGATCGGTGTCGTCGGCCCGTCGGTGTGCGGAGAGGCCGGACGCGTCCACCGCGCGCCGCAGCTCGGCGAGGGCGCGGTACTGCTCCTCGGCCTTGTCCTCCAGGACCTTCACCCCACTCTCCGCGCGGGCGACCCTGGCCCGCAATTCCACGACGTCGTCGCGCGGGTGGGTCACGTCCTTGAGCAGGAGGCCCAGTCGGCGCCGCAGTTGTGCGAACCAGGCGCCGGCGGGCCGGAAGAACGTGCTCAGCAGGAAGAAGCCGGCGAACCAGTAGCCCGCCGCGTGTCCGCTCGCGAGCGTGACCGCGAGGGCCACGACGGCCGTGAGGACATGTCCGGCGACGGCGACCCGCAGCATCGTCCGCCCGATCCTGGCGGCTTCGGCGTCCCGCTCCCCGGAGACCGTCAGGCCCTTCTCCCGGCTGATCGCGATCTCGGCCCGTACGGCGTGCGCACGGAAGTACAGATTCCATGGCGCGGTGAGAAGAAGAAGCAGCCAGAGCAGACCGAGGACCCCCGCGCCGGCCCCGAGGACGAGACCGGGCGGTGCCCCGACGGCGTAGGCCACGACGAGTGCCACGACCGTCGCACCCGCGACCACGAACGCGCCCACGACCTTGCTCATGCCGCCCCCCTCCGACGCCGACTTCCGGTCATCGTCCCGCTCGGACGGGTGGGCGGCATGAGTACCGCTACTCACTTCGACACGATGGCGACGTTCCGCCACCCGTGGGATCATTTGTGTGAAGTAACAACAGCCCCGACGAAGACGATCAAGAGGGCGAAATGTCTGCCATCAAGGAATCCATCGACATTTCCCGCAGCCCTGAGGAGGTCTTCTCCTACGTGACCGACCCGACCCATCTGCCCGACTGGCAGGAGAGCGCCGTCTCGGTCCGTCTCCTGGGCGAGGGGCCGGTCGCCGTCGGCTCGAAGGTCGCCGTGACGCGGCGGATGGGGCATCGGTCGATGGTCAGCATCATGCAGGTCATCGAGCTCGATCCGCCGACGAGTTGGCACATCCACGGCATCGACGGCCCGGTGCGCGGCGACGTCCAGGGCAGGATCGAGCCGATCGACGACGGCGAGCATTCACGGGTGACGATCGCCCTCGATTTCGAGGGTCACGGTATCGGCAAGGCGCTGGTCCCCCTCGTCGTGCGCCCGCACGTACGCAAGGAGATGCCCAGGAACGAGCAGACCCTCAAGGACATTCTGGAGGCGGGAGCGGCTCGCTGATCGACGATCAGCCTTCGCGCCTGCCGAGGAGCTCGGGCAGATCCGGCAGATCGGCGAAGGAGTCCAGCACATGGTCCGGTGCGCCGTCGGCCGCCTCGACGGTCCCGGGCAGGTACTTGCCGGTCCGCACCAGGACGCCGGTGATGCCGCAGCGCTGGGCCGCGAGGACGTCGGACTCGATGTCGTCACCCACCATGAGCGTCTCGCCCGCGGCGACACCGAGGCGGGCGAGCGCGGTGGCGAAGAAGGTGGGCGAGGGTTTCCCGGTGATCTCGGCCTCGACGCCGGCCGCCCGTTCCAGACCCAGGAGGAACGCTCCCGTGTCCAGGTCGAGCCCGTCGGCGGTGCGCCAGTAGAGATTGCGGTGCATCGCGACGAGCCGCGCGCCGTCGCGCACATGGCGGAAGACCCGGTTGAGGGAGTCATAGCCGAACGCGTCACCCGCCCCGCCGAGAACGACCACGTCCGGCGCCGGGCCGTCCTCGCCGACCAGCGTCAGGCCACCGAGGTCGTCGTGGACGTCCCCGGTGTTGATCAGCAGAACGCGCGCCCCCGGCCAGTGCTTCCGCAGATGGGCCGCCGTGGCGGCGGGCGCGGTGAGGATGTCGTCGACGCCGATGGGGAAGCCCTCCCCCGCCAGCCGCGCGGCGACCGAGGCACGGGTCCGCGAGGTGGTGTTGGTGACGAGCGCGAGCGGGACATCGGCGGCGCGCAGCCGCTCCATGGCCGCCACAGAGCCGGGCAGCGCCTTCCAGGAGACGGTGAGCACGCCGTCGATGTCGATCAGTGCCGCTCGGATACGTGACATGGGGAGGAGCCTCCACACATGCAGTCCCCGGTAGTCCATCTCCGCACTCGGGCTTCTCAGCCGTCGCTGATTGCCCTGAGATCCGGGAGGATCTGCCGGGGGCCTGGCCAGAGCCAGCGAGTGGGTCACGCGGGTCGGCGAACGTCTTCGCCGGCGGGTGCGGCTCGCTCTGGTTTTCTGGTGTATTAGGGATTTTCCTCCTTATTTCACCCCCGTCAAGACCCCCAGGCCTCGAACTCGTAGATCCGTGCGGCGGGGTCGGATGTCTGGGTGGGCCTGGTGATCTCCAGACGTACGTAGCGTGCCGGAGCGGCCACGGGGTGTGTGGTGGAGGCCGCCGTGTTGCCGGTGACGGTCGCCGCGGTGGTCCACGGGTCGGTGGTCGATCCGCGGACCTTCAGGGTGAAGTCCCGGGTGTTCCAGGACGCGCTCTCGCCGCCCGCGGCCGCGTGCTTCACCGTGAGGCGGTCCACCGTTCGGACCGAACCGAGGTCGATCTCCAGCCACTTGGCGGTCGTGGTGGTGCACCACTTGTCGCCGTTTCCGCCGGAGACGGTGCCGTTGACGGCCTTGGCGGGTGTCTCGGTGCCGTTGCACTGGCCGGAGGCGGTCGCGGGGCGGTTCAGCGCGAGGTTGGACTCGGCCGTGCCCGACCAGCCGACGGTGGCGGTGGCGGCCGGCGAGCGGCCGTACTCGGTGGAGACGGCCTCGACGTCGAGCGTCGTGGTGATCTCCGTGCCGGCGCGGTCGAGCTGGGGGACGAAGAGCGCGTCGTTGGGGGTGGCGCCGAGGAAGGTACGGGTGCCGTCGGTGTTGCGCCGGTACACCTCGTAGTGGTGCACGGAGCCTGCGGCCGAGGCCGTCCAGGACAGGCGCAGCGACTTGCGCGTGGGGCTCACGTCGGTGGTGCCGAGCACGGTGACGGCGGTCGGTGCGGCCGCCGTGTCGACGGCCCCGTCGTAGACGGCGATCTGCCCGACCTTCACGTCGTACGAGGCGTCGGACCCGGCGGCCTGCAGACCGATCTGGGCGATGGTCCGGCCGGCGTGGGCGGACAGGTCGAGCGTCTTGCGCTCCCAGCCTGTGGTGCCGGTGGAGCCGAGGTCGAGAGTGGTGAAGGTGGTCGGGGCGTCGGTGAAGGAGATCGCGGCCTTGAGGCGGCTGGGTCCCGCGGCCGGGGTCTTCACGACGACGGACAGCTTGGTGTCGGCGGCGACCGGCAGCTTCGTCTGGTACAGCCGGGTGGTGTTCACCGCGTCGAGGGTGCCCGTCAGACGCAGCGAGGAGCCACCCTCGTACGCGTCGGTGAAGTCGATCGAGGGGGTGAGCTCGGAGCCGGTGGAGGCGACCAGCCAGCGGTACGTCGGGGGCACGTCCTGGAGCGAGAGGTTGTTCCAGCCGGTCGACCCCACCCGTACGCCGCCGGAGTGGAAGAAGTCGCCCTGGCCCGCACCGAACGAGGTGACGAAGGGTTTGGCGGTGACGGGCGAGGACTCAGGGACGTAGTGGGCGAGCCCCTTCCAGGCCGAGGTCGTCGTCGTGTCGGACGGGTCACCGTTGGCGCCGTCCCAGTAACGCGCCTCCCTGGCATGGGAGTCGGCCCGGTTCGCCGACGAAGTGAAGGTCCACTCGGGCCGGTAGATGCCGAGGGAGGTGACGTGCGGCTGCCCGGCGGGGAAGACAGAGGCCCAGGGGACGGAGGTGTTGGAGCCGTTCGCCTCGGTGTCGATGCCGGAGTACAGCTCGTACTCGCTGCGGCCGAGGGAGCGTGCGAGCGTACGGGACGAGCTCAGCCCCGAGGCGCTCCAGCCGAAGTCGAGGAACATCGAGTCGGAGGTGCGCAGCGAACCCTCCTGCAGGAAGGAGTCGTTGGCGGAGGTGAGGGAGTCCTGCCAGCTCACCGCGCCGGACTCGGTCATCGCGTCGTACCACATGAACTCGACCGGGCCGAGGGAGCGGGCATAGCGCATCTCGTTGCGCAGCTCGGTCGCGAGGGCCGCGTCGCCGCCCGCGGTCTCCTGGTTGATGAACCAGCCGTCGAAGCCGTAGTACTGCGCGACCTGGGCGAGCTTGTCCGCGACGGGGTAGGTGGAGCCGGTCTTCTTCGCGAAGTCGCGCACCCACTGGATCTGGCCGCCGTAGGCCGTGGGCGGGAAGAAGACGGTGCCGTAGACCTTCACGCCGTTGCGGTGGGCGGCGTCGATGACGGTCGCATTGGGCGCGAGGATCAGGCCCTCGCTCGCGGAGCCGCCCCAGAAGACCAGCTTGTCGATGTACTGCCAGTGGCCGAAGGCGTAGTAGTGCGGGTTGGTGGAGCCCTGCGAGGGGTTGTTCGAGGTGGGGCCGAAGGAGACCAGGGAGGCGATCTTTCCCTCGCCGGCGCGGGCGTTGGCGTTGGCCTTGAGCGCGGGATCGGAGACGCGCGGTCGCAGGGGGACGCGGGAACGGTTGAACCGCGCGTCGGGATCGGTGGCCGGATCCCAGCTCAGGAGGGTGTTCGGGTGCCAGTACGAGGCATAGGGCTGGTCGCCGGCCGCCTGCGCCCGCGCGGGGGCCTCGGCCCCGGCGGCGCTCGCGGCGGACGCGAGAGGTGCGAGGCCGAGCAGGGCGGCGAACAGCGCCGCGATCGGCAGAAGGGGCAGGTGTCGTCTCATCCGATACTCCGGTCCAGCGAAGGGTGGGGGTGCTGGGCGTACGGGAGGTACTGGTGGTGCGGATGACGCGTGACGGGTGGTGCGTGGCACGTGGGGTACGGGTGCGGGCCGGATGGCGCGTGGCGTGCTGCGCCGTGCGTGCTGCGCCCCGCGTGCTGTGCCGACCGAAGCGACCCCGGGGGCCGCGCGGGGCCGTGCGGACCGATGCACGCGGGAGCGATCGCGACGGGTGGCGCCATTGGTCCGTCTCGCCCCGGGAGGCTAAACGGCTTTAGTTCGCCGGGTCAAGAGCCGGTGGCGCCGTGCTCTCACGCACCGTCAGGCGTGGTGTCGGGTTCTTGATGTCCCGTGCCGCCGCCGGGTCGTCGACGAGCGCGAGCAGTTCCCGCGCGACCTGCTCGCCGAGGGCGAAGGTGTCGCGGGAGAGCGCGGTGAGGGCGGGGTGGACGATGCGGGCGAGGGCGGAGTCGTCGAAGGAGACGATCGACAGTTCGCCGGGGACGGCCACGCCCATCTCCGTGGCCACACCGAGCCCGGCCACCGCCATCACGTCGCTGTCGTAGATGATCGCGGTCGGCCGCTGGGGCCGGGCGAGCAGCGCCCGGGTGGCGGCGGCGCCCTCCGCGTCGCTGAAGTCGGTGGGCAGCGACACCGCCTCGGTCAGACCGAGGCGCCGCGCGCTGTCCCGTACGGCACGGATGCGGCGCTGGGTGTGCTGGAAGGCCGGCAGGCCGGCCAGGTGCGCGATCCGGCGGTGGCCGAGCGCCGCAAGGTAGTCGACGATCGACACCATCGCCTCGCGGTCGTCCGCCCAGACGCTGGGCAGACCGCCGTGCCGGCCGGGGCCGCCGATCACCACGGTGGGCACGCCCAGCTCCTCCAGGACGGGGATCCGCGGGTCGCGGACCTGGAGGTCGACCAGGACGAAGCCGTCCACCCGGTGCTCGGAGGTCCAGCGCCGGTAGACCTCGATCTCGGCCGCCGTATCCTCCACGACCAGCAGGTTCAACGCCGTGCCGCGCACCGAGAGTCCGGACTGCAGTCCGCTGAGCAGATGGCCGAAGAACGGCTCCAGGCCGATGGTGCGCGCCGGGCGGGCGAGGACGAGGCCGACGGCGCCCGCCCGTGCCCCGCCGAGGGCGCGCGCGGCGCTGTGGGGCCGCCAGTTCATCTCCTCGGCCACCCGCAGGATGCGCTCCCGGGTGACCTCGCTGACTCCCGGCCGGCCGTTGAGGGCGAAGGACACCGCGCCCTTGGACACCCCGGCCCGGCGGGCGATGTCGGCGATCGTCGGTCTGGCCACGCAGCGCCCCTCCTTCCTCGCGCACTGTCTTGACAGCGGAGTGTAGCGGGAGCATAGTCCCCCATCGCTAGACCGGTTTAGTAACTCTGCATCCTCCGCCAGAACAGACCGGGAGACCTCTCATATGCGAACAAGCCACTGGGTGCGGGCGGCCGTTGCCGCGGTCGCCGCGGCCACGCTCGCCGGCTGCGGCCTCGGCGACCCGAACGGCTCCGACGACACGGACGCGGCGGCCGGCGGCGAGGTGAAGGGCAAGGTCTCGCTCCAGACCTGGGCCCTGAAGCCGAAGTTCACCGCGTACATGGAGGGCGTGATCGACGCCTTCGAGAAGAAGAACCCGGGCGTGGAGGTCGAATGGCTCGACCAGCCCGGCGAGGGCTATTCCGAGAAGGTGCTCAGCCAGGCGGCCGGCGGCACCCTCCCCGACGTGGTCAATCTGCCGCCCGACTTCGCTCTGCCGCTGGTGAAGCAGTCCATGCTGCTGGACGTGGCGAAGGCCGACCCGAAGCTGGACACCGACTACGTCAAGGGCGGCACCGACGCCTTTCGCTTCGCCGGTCGCGACGGTACGTACGGCTACCCCTGGTACCTCAACACCGACGTCAACTACTGGAACTCCACGCTGCTCACCCAGTACGGCCTGGACCCGAAGAAGCCGCCGGCCTCCCTGGACGAGCTGATCACGGCGGCCAGGACCGTCAAGCAGAAGTCCAACGGCTCGGTCTATCTGATGAGCCGCAAGCCCGGTCTCATGGACTTCGCCAACGCCGGGGTGAAGCTCATGTCGGACGACGGCACGCGCTTCACCTTCAACACCCCCGAGGCCGCAGCCGTCCTCGACACCTACCGCGCGGCCTTCAAGGAGGGGCTGCTGCCCAAGGACGTGCTGACCGAGACGTACGCGGGCAACACCAAGCTGTTCAGCTCCGGCACTGCCGCGTGGACCACCGCCGGCGGCAACTACATCACCTCGCTGGCCACCGACAACCCGAGTCTCGCTCCCAAGGTGGTCTCCTCCCCCGCCATCGGCACCCCGCCGCTGTACGTCCAGGGCCTCTCGGTCTCGAAGGGCACCAAGAACCGGGCCACCGCGCTGGCGCTGGCCCGCTGGGTGACCAACGCCGAGAACCAGGCCGCCTTCGCCCAGCTCACGAGCATCTTCCCCTCGACGAAGGCCTCGGCCTCGGACCCGTTCTTCAGCAGGAGCGACGGCACCAACGCCGGTGATGCCAAGGTCACGGCCTTCACCTCGCTCGCGCAGGCCACGATACTGGAGCCCGTCCAGGCGAACGACGCGATCAAGACGGTCATCAACCAGCAGATCGCCCTCGCGCTGAGCGGCCAGGCCGGCTCCAAGGAGGCCCTGGACACCGCGGTCGCCCGCGCCGACCAGCTGCTCAAGGACTGACCGGCGAGCGGCGCCGCCTTCCCCCGGCGCCGCTCCCCCTTCCCGGAAGGCACCCCATGACACACCGGCGCTGGTTCACGCCGTGGCTGCTCGCCGGGCCGGCCGTGGTCTGGCTCGTCGTCTTCAACCTATGGCCCGCCCTCAACACGGTGATCTTGTCGTTCACCAACGCCAAGCCACTGGGCGGCGGCCGCTTCACCGGCCTCGCCAACTACGAACGCGCCCTGAGTGACGAGCAGTTGATCGACGCGCTGATCAACAGCATCGTCTACCTCCTGATCTGTCTGCCGCTGCTCACCCTGATGCCGCTGCTCCTCGCCCTCCTGGTGGAGAAGAAGCTCCCGGGCATCACCTTCTTCCGTACCGCCTTCTACACGCCGGTCGTCGCCTCCGCCGTCGTGGTCGCGCTGATCTGGGGGTGGGTCCTGGACGACCGCGGCCTGATCAACGGTCTCCTCGGACAGCTCGGGCTCGCCGACCGACCGGTCGACTTCCTCACCGACCGCTGGCTCCTGCTCTTCAGCGCCATCGGGCTCACGGTCTGGAAGGGGCTCGGCTACTACATGGTCATCTACCTGTCGGCGCTCGGGAACGTCGGGCGCGAGCTGCACGAGGCCGCCGCCGTCGACGGAGCCTCCGCCGTGCGGCGGTTCTGGCACGTCACCCTGCCCGGTGTCCGGACCACGATGATGCTGGTCTCCGTCCTGATATCGGTCTCCGCCCTGCGGGTCTTCTCGGAGCTGTACGTCCTGTCCAACGGCACCGGGGGCCCCGGCGGCCGGGACATGTCGGTGGTGATGCTCATCCAGATGTACAGCCGCGGCTTCACCGGGCACATCGGCTACGCCTCCGCCCTCAGCCTGCTGCTCTTCGTCATCACCGTCGGCCCGATGCTGCTCCTGGCCCGGCTCAACCGGAAGGCGGCCTGACCATGCCCGCACGCGGATTCGGTACGCCCGCCCCGGCCGCGAAGGCGGTCCGCTACCTGCTCCTGGCCGTGGTCCTGCTGCTCACGATCGGCCCGTTCCTGTGGCAGCTCTCCACCTCGCTCAAAGGGCCCGGCGAGGACGTGTACTCCCGTACGCCGGACTTCCTGCCGCGGGACTGGACCCTCTCCAACTACGCCCAGGTCGCCGACACCATCCCGGTATGGACCTACGCCGTCAACTCGCTGACGGTGGCGGCGATCACCGTGGCCGGCAATGTCGTGGGCGCCACCCTCGCCGGGTACGCGCTGTCCCGGCTGCGGTTCCGCGGGGCACGCCTGGTCCTCGGGCTGTTCCTCGCCACGCTGGTGCTGCCCGGCGAGGTCACGATCGTCTCGCAGTACGTGACGGTCCGGAGCATGGGCCTGACGGACACCCTGCTCGGGGTGGCGCTGCCCGGGGCGATCGCCATGCTGAACGTGCTGCTGATGTACACCGCCTTCCAGGCGGTGCCGCCCGAACTCGACGCGGCGGCGCTGGTGGACGGCGCCACGGTGTGGCAGCGCCTGATCCACGTGGGCCTGCCCAACGTACGGGGGATGCTGAGCGTCGTCGTGATCTTCACCTTCATCGGCGCCTGGGACGACTTCCTGTGGCCGCTGATCGTCCTCAACGACCCCGAGCGCTACACCCTCACCGTCGGGCTGCAGTACCTCGACGGAACGTTCACCGCCAACCCCCGGCTGATCGCGGCCGGCACCATGATCGCCTTTCTGCCGATCGTGGCCGTGTTCGCCGCGCTCCAGCGGTTCTTCTTCAAGGGCGTCGAAGAAGGCGCCATCAAGGGATGACCTCCGCACCGGACTCGGGAAGGACTCGACACCGCGCATGACCACTCCCCAGGACCTCCCTGCCGAGCATGAGCGCGCCCCTCGCTTCGGCGTCAACTACACCCCCAGCAGGGGCTGGTTCCACCACTGGCTCGACTTCGACCTCGACGCCGTCCGCGCCGACCTGGACTCGATCGCCGCCCTCGGCCTGGACCACGTCCGGGTCTTCCCGCTGTGGCCCGTCTTCCAGCCGAACCGCACACTGATCCGGCAGCGCGCCGTCGAGCAGCTGGTGGAGCTCGTCGACGCTGCGGCCGAGCGCGGACTCGGCGTGGCCGTCGACGGGCTGCAGGGCCATCTGTCCAGCTTCGACTTCCGGCCCTCGTGGACCCTGACCTGGCACCGGCGCAACATGTTCACCGACCCCGAGGTCCTCGACGGCCAGGCCACCTATCTGCGCACCCTCGCCTCGGCCCTGGCCGACCGGCCCACCTTCCTGGGCATGACCCTCGGCAACGAGATCAACCAGTTCTCGGGCGATCCGCACCCCGACCCGGACCGGATCACCCCGGGCGAGGCGGAGCGCTGGCTGCGCCGCATGCTGGCGGCGTGCGAGCAGGGGGCGCCCGGCCGGCTCCATCTGCACGCGGAGTACGACGCCGCCTGGTACCTCGACGACCATCCGTTCACGCCCGCCCACGCGGCCAGGATCGGCGCGGTGACGGCCGTGCACTCCTGGGTCTTCAACGGCACCGCGCAGCGCTACGGCGCCGACTCGGTCGCGACCGGGCAACACGCCGCGTATCTCGTCGAGTTGTCGAAGGCATGGGCCGACGACCCGGGGCGGCCGGTGTGGCTGCAGGAGGTCGGGGCGCCCGCCCCGCACATCGCCGCCGACCGGGCCGGCGCCTTCACCCGTACGACGGTGGACGCCGCGCTCGACTGCCAGGACCTCTGGGGCATCACCTGGTGGTGCTCCCACGACGTGGACCGCTCGCTCGCCGACTTCCCCGAACTGGAGTACAGCCTCGGCCTGTTGACCACCGACCGAGTGGTGAAGCCGGCCGGAAGGGCGCTCGCCGAGGCCGTGACGGAGGCCCGCGCGCGCACGCGTCGCCCGCGGCCTCGCTCCACGGCTCTCGTCCTCGACCTGCCCGACGACGCGCCGAAGCGTTCGACATGCGCACCCGGAGGGGCGTTCTTCGAGGCGTTCATGCGACTGGCCGCGGACGGCGCGCGGCCGACCGCCGTACTGGCGTCGCGGGCGTCGGACCGCGATCATCTCACCGCACGCGGGATCACCGAGACGGTCACCGTCGACGACGTCGGCCGGGCCTGACCACCGCCCTCTCTACGTGATGGAGCGACTGCCATGCATGACGACCGCACCCTGATCGAGTCCCGGCTCCGGCGCGTCCTCGACGAACGCATCCGGCCGGCGATCCATCCGGAGTCGGTGCCCCTGGAGGTGGGGATCTGGACCGCGCCCGACGAGCCGGTGCCGGTGGCGGAGGGGATCGCCGCGCCGCGGACCCCGATCGCCGCCGGCGACGCCTGGGGCGCGCCCTGGGGGACGAGCTGGCTCACCGTCTCCGGCACGGTTCCGGCGGGCTGGGCGGGCCGGACGGTCGAGGCGCTGATCGACCTCGGCTTCGACGCGAACATGCCGGGGTTCCAGTGCGAGGGTCTGGTCTACCGGCCCGACGGATCGCCGGTGAAGGGGCTCAACCCGCGCAACCAGTGGGTGCGGATCGCCGCCCCGGCCGCCGGTGGGGAGGAGGTGCTGCTGCATGTGGAGGCGGCGTCCAACCCGGTGATTCTCGACTACCACCCCTTCCTGCCGACCGAGCTCGGCGACAAGGAGACGGCGGGCGACCGGCCGCAGTACCGGCTGGAGCGGATGGATCTGGCCGTCTTCGACGAGACGGTGTGGCAGCTGGTGATCGATCTGGAGGTGCTCGGCGAGCTGATGGCGGAGCTGCCCGTGGAGGGCGCCCGCCGCTGGGACATCCTGCGGGCGATCGACCGGGCCCTGGACGCGATCGATCTCCAGGACGTCAACGGGACCGCGGCGGCCGCCCGTGAGCAGCTGGTCGCGGTGCTCTCGGCGCCGGCCGAGCCGTCGGCGCACCGGATCAGCGCGGTCGGGCACGCGCACATCGACTCGGCCTGGCTCTGGCCGCTGCGCGAGACGGTACGCAAGGTGGCGCGGACCACCGCCAACATGACGGCGCTCCTCGAGGACGAGCCGGAGTTCGTCTACACGATGTCGCAGGCGCAGCAGTACGCGTGGATCAAGGAGCACCGGCCGGAGGTGTACGCGCGGGTCAAGAAGGCGGTCGCCGAGGGCCGGTTCGTGCCTGCCGGGGGCATGTGGGTGGAGTCGGACACGAACATGCCGGGTTCGGAGGCGATGGCCCGTCAGTTCGTTCACGGCAAGCGGTTCTTCCTGGAGGAGTTCGGCGTCGAGAACGAGGAGGCGTGGCTGCCGGACACCTTCGGTTTCGCGGGCGGGCTGCCCCAGATCATCAAGGCGGCCGGGTCCAAGTGGCTGCTGACGCAGAAGATCTCGTGGAGCCAGGTCAACACGTTCCCGCACCACACCTTCTTGTGGGAGGGCATCGACGGGACGCGGATCTTCACGCACTTCCCGCCGGTCGACACGTACAACTGCTCGATGAAGGGCAAGGAGATCGCCCATGCCGTCCGCAACTTCAAGGACAAGGGGCGGGCGCGGCACTCGATCGCGCCGACCGGCTGGGGCGACGGGGGCGGCGGCACCACGCGCGAGATGATCGCGAAGGCGGCGCGGCTGCGGGATCTGGAGGGCTCGGCGCGGGTGCGCTGGGAGCGGCCCGCCGAGTTCTTCGCGAAGGCCGAGGCCGAGTACCCGCATCCGCCGGTCTGGGTGGGCGAGTTGTACCTGGAGCTGCACCGGGCGACGCTGACGAGCCAGGCGCGGACCAAGCAGGGCAACCGGGCGAGCGAGAACCTGCTGCGCGAGGCGGAGCTGTGGGCGGCCACCGCCTCGGTGCGGACCGGAGTGCCGTA
This sequence comes from Streptomyces sp. NPDC056222, assembly GCF_042264065.1. Classification (NCBI taxonomy): domain Bacteria; kingdom Bacillati; phylum Actinomycetota; class Actinomycetes; order Kitasatosporales; family Streptomycetaceae; genus Streptomyces; species Streptomyces sp. NPDC056222. The sequence continues at coordinate 99,324 of NZ_JBHJTL010000008.1, forward strand.
TCCGTACGAGGAGTTGGACAGGATCTGGAAGACGGTGCTGCTGCACCAGTTCCACGACATCCTGCCCGGCTCCTCGATCGCGTGGGTCCACCGTGAGGCGGAGCGGACGTACGCGGCGGTCGCCGAGGAGCTGACCGGGATCATCGGGCGGGCGCAGCGGGTGCTGGCCGGTGACCCGGTGGCGGGTGGCGAGGTGGTCTTCAACGCGGCTCCGCACGCGCGGGCGGGCGTTCCGGCGGGCGGCGGCCGCAGGGTGGTGGCCGCGGCGGACGGCTCCCCCGGGGAGTGCACGGTGGAGGCCCGGACCGGCGGCGGGTTCGTGCTCGCCAACGGGCTGCTGCGGGTGGTCGTGGACGAGCGCGGTCTGGTGGTGTCGGTGGTCGATCTCGCCGACGGGCGGGAGACGGTCGCGCCGGGCGCGGCCGCCAACCTCCTCCAGATCCACCCCGACTTCCCGAACATGTGGGACGCCTGGGACGTCGACCAGTTCTACCGCAACACCGTGACCGATCTGACCGACGCGGACGAGGTGGCCGTGGCCATGGAGACGGGGCGGGCCGTCTCGGTGCGGGTGACCCGTTCCTTCGGCTCGTCCCGCGCGATCCAGACGCTCACTCTGGCCGCCGGTGCGAAGCGGCTCGATCTGGAGACCGAGGTCGACTGGCACGAGACGGAGAAGTTCCTCAAGGCCGCCTTCCCGCTGGATCTGCACGCCGACCGCTACGCAGCCGAGACCCAGTTCGGCCATCTGCACCGCCCGACGCACACCAACACCAGTTGGGAGGCGGCCAAGTTCGAGGCTTGCAATCACCGCTTCGTCCACTTCGAGGAGCCCGGCTGGGGTGTCGCCCTGGTGACGGCGTCGACGTACGGGCACGACGTCACCCGTGCCGTACGGACCGACGACGGCGGCACCACGACGACGGTACGGGTGTCCCTGCTGCGCGCCCCGCGCTTCCCGGACCCGCACACCGACCAGGGCGTGCACCGCTTCCGCCATGCGCTGGTGCCCGGCGCCTCCGTCGGCGACGCCGTCCGCGAGGGCTACCGCGTCAATCTGCCGGAGCGCCGGGTGCCAGGGGGCGCGGACGTGGTCCCGCTGGTCGCCGTGGACGACGACGCCGTCGTGGTCAGCGCCGTGAAGCTGGCCGACGACCGCAGCGGCGATGTGGTGGTCCGGCTCTACGAGTCGCGGGGCGGCCGGGCCCGCGCCGGGCTCACCACGGAGCTCGACCTCGGCGGGGTCACGGTGTGCGATCTGCTGGAGCGCCCGCTGGACGACGTCCCGGCCGGCGCGGTCACCGTGGCGGACGGCGGGCTGGAGCTCGCCCTGCGCCCCTTCCAGCTGCTCACGCTGCGTTTCGCGGTCCCCGGGGCCGCGCGGTGAGCATCGGAGCGGGCCAGCGGGGGTGGAGGGCGTCTATGCGGTAGTCGTGGGCGTGGCGTCGGCCCGTACCGGCCAGGTGCGGATGGTCCGGCGCCAGCTCGGCGTGGACGTGTTCCAGTTCGTCCGGGTCGGTGCGCGGCCAGAGCCGGACGGCGGCGACGGCCCCGAGGAGGGCGACGGCGCTCAGCGCACCGGCGGCGAGGGGGAGACCGGCGTGCGCGGCGGTCCAGCCGGCGAGGGGGTAGGTGAGCAGCCAGCAGGCGTGCGCGAGGGAGAAGCGGGCGGCGAAGACGGCGGGCAGGTCTCCGCCACCCGCCGAGCGCCGCAGCAGTCGCCCGCCGGGGGTCAGGACCGCAGAGCAGGCGGCTCCGAGCAGCAGCCAGGCGGCGAGCAGGGCCGGCCAGGACCAGGGGCCGGAGCTCGCCGCCAGGCCGGCCGGGAGGAGGGCCAGGACCCCGGCCGTCACGAAGGCGGCGGGGAGCAGCACCGCGCGGTCACCGACCCGGTCCAGGAGCCGTGGCAGCAGCAGCGCCACGACCATGGAGCCCGCTCCGTACGCGCCGAGGGCGAGGGCGACGTCGCCGTCCGGGCGGCCCAGGACCTCCCGTACGAGCACGACGGTGTTGACGAGGACCATCGCGCCGCCTGCGGCGACGACCAGGTCGAGTGCGAGGAGGGCCCTCAGCCGTGGCGTGGCGAGGAGGAGCCGGGTCCCGTAGGCGGCCTTGGCGTACGCGCGGCCGGTCCGCTCCACCGGTTCGGGTTTCGGGAGCAGGACCGAGGCGACCAGGGCGGCGGAGGCGAGGAAGCCCGCGGCGGTGCCGGTGAAGAGCAGCCCGGAGGGGACGAGGGTCAGCAGGGCGGCGGCGAGAGCGGGGCTGAAGAGGTTCTCCAGGTCGTAGGCGAGCCGGGAGAGCGACAGGGCGCGGGTGTAGTCGCGCTCGTCGGGCAGCACGTCGGGGACGGTGGCCTGGAAGGTCGGCGTGAAGGCGGCCGAGGCGGCCTGGAGCAGCAGGATCAGGATGTAGATCTGCCAGACCTCGGTGACGAAGGGCAGGGCCAGGGCGGCCGCCGCGCGGGTGAGGTCCATGGCGACCAGCAGCGCGCGCCGGGGTATGCGGTCGGCGAAGGCGCTGATGATCGGGGCTATGCCGACGTACGCGACCATCTTGATCGCGAGGGCGGTCCCAAGGGCGGCGGAGGCGTCGGCGCCCGCCAGGTCGTACGCGAGCAGACTCAGCGCGACCGTGGCGAGTCCCGTCCCGGCAAGGGCGACGACCTGGGCGGTGAAAAGGCGGCGGTAGGTGCGGTTGCGCAGCACGGACAGCATGGGGCACGCCCTCGTTCGGCTACGGGGTGTTCACCACCGTAGCCGACACGTGCATGGTTGCGCACATGTTGAATCTATAACCGAGGGGGCCCGGTCAGTCGTGCCAGGGCTCCCCCGTCACCTGGTGATCGGCATGACTGATCGCTTCGACCACAAGGCGCCGCATATGTCCGTCCGGCAGTGTGTACACCACCCGCCGGCCGTCCTTGCGGTGCTGGACGAGTCCGCCGAGGCGCAGTTTGGCCAGGTGCTGGCTCACCGCGGGCCGGGCCGCGCCGCACGCCTCGGCGAGGGCGCCGACGTCCGACTCCCCGCGCGTCAGGAGCCACACCAGATGCAGGCGGGTCGGATCCGAGAGCAGCGCGAACACACCGGCCGCGGCGGCGAGCTCGGCAGCGCCGGGGGTGCGCTGGTGCACAACGCTCGCTGTTGAGGTTCCCTCGCGTTCGGACATGGGGCCATCGTAGGCGCGGCAAAGAAAACCGCCCCTGGCACGGGGCACCGGGGGCGGATTCGGGGAAACGAGCGGTCAGAGCTTGTGCATCCCCTTGTACGGGCTGAGGACGCGGACCTGGGTGGCTCCGAAGTCGACGAGAAGCGCACCCGTCGGCTCCGTGCCGATGATCTTCCCGAGCCCGTGACGATCGTGGGAGACGCGGTCACCGACAGCGAACTCCTTGATCACGGGATCGACGGGAGCCGCGAAGGGGCTGGTGGACAGGTGGCGCCGGGGCGCGGATCGGTTCGTCATCGTGATGCCAGTATGCCCCGCGCGATGGCCTCAGGACAGACTCGAGCGCCCGCCCGGTGTCCGGCCCCCGGGTCCTCTCGACCCTCCGCCGGGCCCCTCCGACATCAAGTACGCCGATTTCGGGGCCGGTTCGACGGGTAACATCCGCTTCACCGCGAGAGGGGAATGGATTGTGTCGGTCCGCTACTACCTTTACGTCAGTGACGCCAAGGTCGACATGCTGCTGTCACAGATCGACCCCGCCTGGGCGCGCAAGCGCGTCACGGAGTTCGGCGTCGATCTGAAGCTGGCGACCGCCAAGCGCAGCGTCGAGGCGGCGGGCACGGATCGGGTCGCGCGCCTGGAGCGCGTCGTACGGCACCTGGAGGACCACGCCGACCTGGGGGACGTGGACGAGCCGGGCCAGTACGTGCACGGGGTGCTGCCGATGCAGTGGTCCGTGCTCGGCGACGACGAGGCGGTCTACTTCGGCGGTCGGAGCGATCGCACGATCGTCGGTCTCGGCGGGTCGACGAACCATCTGCTCAGCACCGTCACCGCCGCGCCCCTCACGCAGAACCGGCTCAGCGCCTCACTGCTGCCCGTGCTGTTCGAACAACTGACCACGCTCGCCCACGAGAGCGGCACGCCGGCGGGGTCCGACACCCTGGCCACCGTCATGCGGGCCAATGCCGCCCTCCGCGGCCCCGCGCAGACCGTCGAGTTCCTGGCCAAGCGGCTGTTGCACGGCCCGTGCCCGTACCCGGAGCTGGCTCCTCGGGACGACATGACCGTGCTGCTCGCCAGCCCGCTCTACGTCGCGCTCGTCGACTGAGGGCGGGGCCACCGGGATGACCTCCACGGGTCCGGCTATGTCCGTGCTGATCGAGTCGGCCTGCAGGACCATGACGAAGCTCGCCGCCTCCCCCTTGGCTTTGGAGATCGCCCCGGGTGGGGCCCGGATCCTGGCGGTGATGCGGGAGCACGCGCTCGAGAGGCGCAGCCGGGGTCCGTACAGTCCGGACAATCTGCCGCCCGAGGCCATAAGCATGGTCGAATGGATCGCTCTGCTCTGGTCGGTGGAGTCCGAGCGGCCGGACTTCACCGTCGAGGGGGGCGGCCGATGGCCGGGTCTGGTGGTGACTCTGCCGGTCAGCCGGGTGCGGGTGCACTACGTCGTGCCGGAGTCGGCGACCTGGCCGTATCCGCCCGATCCCGGCAACAAGGACTTCGGTCTGCATCTCACCCTGGCCCTGCGCTATGTGGCCGGATCGCTGCGGGAGGCTGCCGGACGGCGGGGTGAGGAGCCGCCCGTCGCGCTGTCCCTGAGCTATCCGGCGGACCCGTCGTACGCGGAGCGGCTCGCCTCGACGGACGAGCAGTTCCACCACCACCTGCCCTCGGTCGTGCCCACCATCGAGGTGGACAGGAGCCGTTGCTCACAGAAGCAGCGGGAGGCCCACGACAAGGCCCTGCGCGCGGTCGCGTACGCCGACCAGGAGGTGCTGCCGCTCGGCCGCTCCGGGTTCACGACCCGGGTCGGACTGGGGCGCGTACAGGACTCCGGCGAGTGAGCCGGGGCCGGGCGGTGTCCTCCGGATCGGGACCTAGACGCTCTCCCGCAGCGCCCGCGACAGTTCCTCCGCCGTCCTGATGCCGACGGTCGGGGTGTCGACGAGCGACGCGTCGATCACGTCCGCGAGCCGCGGCGGGATCGAGGGGTCGCGGTCCCTGATCCGTACGACCGGCTCGCGCAGCGCGATCGCCACCGGATCCTTGTGCGGCGGGAAGTCGCGCGGCGTGGCGCCCGTGAGCATCCAGTACAGGCAGGCGGCCGCCGCCCAGACGTCGACCTCGGGTCCCGCGTACTTGTAGCCGAGCAGCTGGCCACGGGGCGTGAAGGGGATCGTGCCGCCGAGCGCTCCCGTCCGGGTGTGCCCGGAGAGACCGGCGTGCTCGAACGCCTTGGCCAGACCGAAGTCCGCGAGCTTGACCACCGGTCCGTCGTCCGTCGCCTCCCCGGTGAGCAGGATGTTGGCGGGCTTCACGTCGCGGTGCACGAGACCCCGGGCGGTGGCCTCGCTGCCGTCCGCCAGACGTGCGGCGGGCAGCTCGGCCCGGTGCGCGTGTTCCAGACCCGCCAGCACCTGCCGTGCGACGGACAGCGCCCGGGGTACGGGCACGCGGCCCTCGTGCCGGGCGGCCAGCCGTTCCAGAGAGCCGCCGGAGCAGTACGCGCAGGCGAACCAGAACGCGTCGTCCCGGTCGCCGCTCTCGCGGAACTCGACGATGTTCGGATGGCGCAGGGCGCGGATGCTCTCGAACTCGCGCCGGAACGCGAAGCGCGCGTGCTCGTCGACCACCCCCACGGCCAGGACCCGCTTCAGCGCCACCGACTCGCCCGTACGGCGGTGGCGGGCCAGGTGGACGACGCCCTGCGACCCGCGGCCCAGCTCCCGGAGGACCTCGTAGTCCGGGACGGCCGGCAGCGGCGGGGCGACCGTCTCCTCCGGGGGCGCGTCCGCCCGCTCCTCCACGCCGATCCGCAGGCGTACGTCCCCGATCACGATCTCGTCGCCGTCCGCCAGCAGGCGCTCCGTGAGGCGGCCGAGCCGGGAGCCGTTGACGTACGTGCCGTAGCTGCTCCCCAGGTCCCGAAGGCGCAGTCCGGGCGGGTCGATGTCGAGTCGGCAGTGGCGCCTGGAGACGCTGCGGTACCGGTCGGCGATCCGGATGCCGCACGTGTCCGACCGTCCGACGTCATGCCCGACCGGCTCGCCGTACACGTACTCCTCGACGCCGTCCGGGGTGTGGACCGCGACGGTGACCCACGCGCTCACGCGGCGCCGGTCCCGGCCGTGAAGTCGTAGTCCCAGTCCAGCTCCCACAGCCGGATCGACGGCCGGAGGTCGGCCGAGACCACGTTGCGGCCGTCGGCGGTGAAGGCGACCCCGGAAAGGTCCATGGAGTGGCCTTCGAGCCGGTGCGCGCACTCTCCCGTACGGACGTCCCACATCCGCAGGACCCGGTCGCTGCCGCCCGTCAGGAGGTAGCGACCGTCGGGGCTGAGGTCGTACACCTCGGTGAACTCGGAGAGTTCGCGCAGGGTGCGGCCACTCTCCGTGTCCCACACCCGCACCGTGCCGATGCCGGAGGAAGCGGCCACGCGCCCGTCGGCGCTCATCGCGAGCGTCCAGTGGTAGGCGGCCTCGTGCTTGCCGATCTCCCGGCCCGTCCGTACGTCCAGGACCGTGACCTGCTGTGCGTCGTTCACGAACAGCCGCCGACCGTCCGCGTCGAACCTCAGGGTGGTCTCCCCCGGACCGACGGGGAATTCGGCCAGCGGGCGTCCGGTGGCCGTCTGCCAGAGTCTGCCGATGCGGTCGTCGAACCCCGCCGACGCGGCGTACTTCCCGTCCTCGCTCATCCCGACCGCGCCGACCTTGCCCTCGTGCCCGAGCATCGTGCGGATCCGCGCGCCGCGGGTCAGATCCCACAGGCACACCGCACCCTCGCTGTCGCCGATGAGCGCGTACCGGCCGACCCGATCCATGGCGGCCTTGGTGACGTGCCCCCGGTCCCCGTACAACTGGCAGCGCCTGGCACCGCTCTCGAAGTCCCACAGGTGCGCGGCGCCTCCCCAGTCCGCCGTGACGGCGAGACCCGGCTCTTCGGCGAGCAGAACGGTGTGGGTGTTGTCCACGCGCTCGGGAAACGTGTGCAGGCACTGCCCGGTCTGGAGCTCCCATACGCGGATCCGGCAGTCGGCTCCCCCGGTCACGGCCAGTTCGCCGTCGCGGCTCAGGGCGAAGCTCGGTTTGAGGGTGAGGGCGAAGTTGCTGTAGAGGTCGTAGCGCTGCCAGATGGCGAGCAGGTCGGTGCTACGGCCCGCGACGCGCCCCACGTCGTTCCACGCGCTCCGCAGCTGGGGGTGGCGCTCGAAGCCGGGGATGGCCCGGGCGGCCCGCAGCTCCTCGGCGGCGGCCACGAACGAGCCCTGCTCGGCCAGCTCCTCCGCGCGCTCCAGCGCTCGCAGCGCCCGTGTCTCGCCGTCCTCGAGGGCGAGCGCGGTCCGCGGGCGGGCGTAGCTCCAGCCGGCGCGAAAGCCGGGCTCCGGCAGACGCCACATCCGGATGCCGCCGTAGTCGTCGCCCACGACGACGAGCCGGCCGTCCCCGCTGAGGGCCACGCACTGGGGGTGCATGAACCGCAGGTCGTCGACCGCCGCGGTGGAGATCGTGCGCAGGCAGCGGCCGTTCCGGGTGTCCCAGATCCTCAGCGGCTGTGCGAGACCGTCCACGCCGACGGAGGCGGCGACGGATCCGTCGCCGCTGAGCGCGAGGACGTCGTGAGGGTTGAGAAGGTTCGGCGCGGTGTGACGGATACGGTCGGTCCGGGTCTCCCAGACACGGAACATCCGTGCCGCACGGCCGGTCAGCAGCGCGTACGTGCCATGAGCGCCGAGCACGACGCCATCGATGCCGGTCCCGTGGAAGTCGGCGGAGGTGACCAGTTGGTGCAGCGGACGTGCCGCTGCGACGTCCCAGGCCACGACGCTGCCGTCGGACGGCGCGGCCGACACGACGACGGAGCCGTCCTCGCTCAGCCCGAGCACCGTGGCCGTCGAAGGGCGGTGGAAGGTCTCCGAGCCGATCCGGCGCGTCGTCGGGTCCATCTTCCGGTACGGCGCGGGCGGGTGGACGAAGTCCCGGATCAACCGGCCGGCCAGGTTCCACACCTGGACGGACCCGCCGTCGTATGCGACGGCAGCGAGGCCCGCGCCGTTCAGCGCGACCGCGGTGACGTGTGTGGCGTGGCCGGGGAGGGTACGCAGCAGGGCCCCGGATCCGAGGTCCCACACCTCCAGGACGCCTTCGCCCCGCGCGGAGAGCCCGGTACGGCCGTCGGCGGTGAGGGCCACGGCCGTGACCGGTGCCGCGTCGTTCCCCGGAGACGCGGGCAGCTCGTACCGACAGCTGCCGCCCTCGGCCGTCGACCACACCCGGATCCGGCCCTCCTTGCCGCCGGTGAGGACGACCTCGCCGGTCGCGTCGACCGCCAGCGCCGTCACGGCCCCGTCGTGGCCGGGCAGTCGTACCCACTCCGGCGTCGGACCGCGACGCTCCAACTCGGCACGTGCCAGCTCGACTTCGGGCAGATCCGGCGCGAAGGCGAGCAGCGTGCGGGCCGCTTCGTCGTCTCCCCGCTCGACGTGGACGAGGCCGAGCAGATGGTCCCCCTGCCAGCGCGCACCCTGGACGGTGCGCGCGGTGCTCAGCTCGCTCAGGACCTCTTCGTCGGTGAGCGTGCCCTCCCGCCAGCGGTGCAGGGCCCAGTTGTACACCGTGGACGGGTGGTGCGGGTCGATGTCCATGGCGGTGCGCCACAGCTCCTCGGACTCCTCGGGCAGCCCGAGGTCGAGGAGGGAGAGCGCCTGGTTGGAGAGACCGTCGGCGAGCAGATTGGCCGCCTGGGGTTCCGGGCGCGGAAAGGACGTGCCGACGACGTCGGCGTAGATCTCCGTGACGGCCGTGGCGAGTTCGGCCATCCCGCGCGGGCGGGCGGCCGGGTCGATCGCGAAGCAGTCGTGGAGCAGTTCGGCGAGCGCCGGGGGCATGGCGGGTGCCGCCGGTCCGGCGCGACCGCCGGACGCCAGGAACGCGGCGAACACCTCGGGCGCGGACTGCCCGTAGAGCCAGGGCCGGTCGCCGATGAACATCTCGAGCACGCACAGCGCCCAGGACCAGACGTCCGTGGCGCGCGTCAGGGTGACGCGTGCGCCGGCGGCCGCGTCGGCCTGTTCCGGTGAGCAGTACGCGGGGGTCCGGCCGCCGTAGCTGGCCGCGAGGCTCGCTCCGGGCGGCGGGGCGGCGCTCTCCCCCGCCGCCGCGCGGGCACCGGAGATGCCGAAGTCGGTGACCTTCGCGGTCCACTCGGCGTCGATGTCGACCATGATGTTGGCGGGCTTGACGTCCTGGTGGATCACGCCCTGGTGGTGCGCGTGGTCGATGCCCCAAGCGATCTGTACGGCGAGGTCGAGGACACGGGCGGGGGACGGCACGCCCCCGGCTCCCGCGTCCACGTCTGCGTCCGCGTCCACGTCCGCGTACAGTCGGCCGTCCCGCACCACCTCGGCGAGCGAACCGCCGCCCACCCACTCGGCGAACACGCACGGGATGTCGTCGATCCTGCGGACGTAGAGGCAGTTGACGACATGGGGGTGCAGTCCGAGCCCGACCCACATGCCCGCCTCGGCCTCGAAGCCGGTGCGCCCGGCGGTGGTGGCCACGAGCTCGGGGCGTGGCACCTTGACCGCGAGCTCGGTGTTCCACTCACGGTGGCGGACGCGGTGCACCAGCCCCATCCCACCGCCGTCGAGCACGTCGAGCACCTCGTACAGATCCAGAACGACGTCCCCGCGCTGCCAACTGCCCACCGTCATGGGTCCATTGTCCCGTACGGCGGAAGACGGCGGGCCGGGTTGCGCCACGGCCCACCGACTCCCACCTCTGCCAGGAGAAGGGCATCAGCCCTTGGCCACCAGGTCCTTGAGCGCGATGTTCAGCTGGAGCACGTTGACGCGGGGCTCTCCGATGAAGCCGAGGATCCGGTCGTCGGTGTGGTCGGCGACGAGCCTGTCGACCTGGGCGACGGTGAGGTTGTTCTTCTCGGCGACGCGGTGGACCTGGAGCCTGGCGTACTCCGGGGAGATGTGCGGGTCCAGGCCGGAGCCGGAGGAGGTGACCGCGTCGGCCGGCACGTCCTCGGGCTCGACCTTGTAGGTGGCGGTGGAGTTGTCCTTGACCACGGCGGCCTTCGCGTCCTTCACCCACGTGATCAGGTCCTCGTTGTCGCCGGACCGGTTGGTCGCGCCCGACAGGATGATCGAGTACTGGGTGTTGACGCTGTTGCTGCCCAGGCCGTTGGAGGGACGCGGCTGGAACCACTTCAGGTCCGGGACCGCCGCCTCCTCCGCGTCGTCCGGGTTCTTCTTCGGCAGGTCGTACGTCTGGCCGATGAGTTCGGAGCCGACGACCTTGCCCTCGCTGGTGACCTCGGAGCCGTTGGCCTTGTCGTTGAACGCGACCTGGGCGATGCCCGTGACGGCCAGCGGGTAGAGCACGCCCGTCACCACGGTCAGGACGAGGAGGGCGCGCAGACCCGCCCAGAGCAGGCGCCCTGCGTTTCCTACGGAGTTGTTCATGATCAGCCGATTCCGGGGATGAGGGAGATGAGGAGGTCGATGATCTTGATGCCGATGAACGGGGCGATCAGGCCGCCGAGACCGTAGATCCCGAGGTTCCGGCGGAGCATCCTGTCCGCGCTCGTCGGCCGGTACCGCACGCCCTTCAGGGCGAGCGGGACCAGCGCGATGATGATCAGCGCGTTGAAGACGACGGCGGACAGGATCGCGGACTCCGGCGAGGTCAGGCCCATGATGTTGAGCTTGTCCAGGCTCGGGTAGGCGACGGCGAACATCGCGGGGATGATCGCGAAGTACTTCGCCACGTCGTTGGCGATCGAGAAGGTCGTCAACGCGCCCCGGGTTATGAGGAGTTGCTTGCCGATCTCGACGATCTCGATGAGCTTGGTCGGGTTGGAGTCGAGGTCGACCATGTTGCCGGCCTCCTTCGCGGCCGACGTGCCCGTGTTCATCGCGACACCGACGTCGGCCTGCGCGAGCGCGGGCGCGTCGTTCGTACCGTCGCCGGTCATCGCGACAAGCTTGCCACCGGCCTGCTCGCGCTTGATGAGGGCCATCTTGTCCTCGGGGGTGGCCTCGGCGAGGAAGTCGTCGACACCCGCCTCCTCGGCGATGGCCTTCGCGGTCAGCGGGTTGTCACCCGTGATCATGACCGTCTTGATGCCCATGCGGCGCAGCTCGTCGAACCGCTCCCGCATCCCCTCCTTGACGACGTCCTTCAGATGGATGACACCCAGGACGCGGGCGCCCTTGTCGTCGTCCACCGCCACCAGGAGCGGCGTGCCACCGGCCTGGGAGATCCGGTCGTTGAGCACCTGGGCGTCGTCGGAGACGGTGCCGCCGCGCTCCCGCACCCAGGCGACGACCGAGCCGGTGGCGCCCTTGCGGACCTTGCGGCCGTCGACGTCCACACCGGACATACGGGTCTGGGCGGTGAAGGCGATCCACTCGGCCCGGAACAGCTCGCCCTGGTGGCGTTCGCGCAGGCCGTACTTCTCCTTGGCGAGGACGACGATCGAGCGACCCTCGGGCGTCTCGTCGGCCAGCGACGACAGCTGGGCGGCGTCGGCCAGTTCGGCCTCTGTGGTGCCCTTGACCGGGACGAGCTCCGACGCCTGGCGGTTGCCGAGCGTGATGGTGCCCGTCTTGTCGAGGAGGAGTGTGGAGACGTCGCCCGCGGCCTCGACCGCACGGCCGGACATGGCGAGCACGTTGCGCTGCACGAGCCGGTCCATGCCGGCGATGCCGATCGCGGAGAGCAGGGCGCCGATCGTCGTCGGGATGAGGCAGACGAGGAGCGCGGTCAGGACGATCATCGAGGTCTGCTCGTCGGCGCCGGCGTAGATCGCGAACGGCTTCAGCGTGACGACGGCGAGCAGGAAGACGATGGTGAGGGACGCCAGCAGGATGTTGAGGGCGATCTCGTTCGGCGTCTTCTGCCGGGCGGCGCCTTCGACCAGGTTGATCATTCGGTCGATGAAGGTCTCACCGGGCTTGGTCGTGATCTTGATGACGATCCGGTCCGAGAGCACCTTCGTGCCACCGGTCACGGCCGAGCGGTCGCCGCCGGACTCGCGGATGACCGGGGCCGACTCACCGGTGATGGCGGACTCGTCGACGCTCGCGACACCTTCGACGACGTCACCGTCGCCGGGGATGATGTCGCCGGCCTCGCAGACCACCAGGTCGCCGATGCGCAGTTCGGTGCCGGGGACCTGCTCCTCGCCCGCCTTGGTGAGACGGCGCGCGACCGTGTCGGTCTTGGCCTTGCGGAGCGTGTCGGCCTGGGCCTTGCCGCGGCCCTCGGCCACGGCCTCGGCCAGGTTGGCGAAGATCGTGGTGAGCCAGAGCCAGGCGGTGATGGCCCAGCCGAACCAGTCGCCCGGGTCCTTGACGGCCAGGACGGTGGTGACCACCGACCCGACCAGCACCACGAACATCACGGGCGACTTGATCATCACGCGCGGGTCGAGCTTCCTGATCGCGTCAGGGAAGGACTTGATCAGCAGCTTGGGGTCGAACAGACCCCCGCCCACCCGTCCGGCCTGGTGACCGGCGGACAGGTCGCCGTGAGGCACCGTCCCCGGAGTGGCGACAGACGTCTGCTGCACAGCGTCCTCTTGCTTCTTCACGTCGATGTTCATGCCGCGAGCCCCTCGGCGAGCGGTCCCAGCGCGAGGGCCGGGAAGTAGGTCAGACCGGTGATGATCATGATCGTGCCGACCAGGAGGCCCGTGAACAGCGGCTTCTCGGTCCGCAGCGTGCCCGCGGTCTCGGGGACGGGCTTCTGCTCGGCGAGCGAGCCGGCCAGCGCGAGGACGAACACCATCGGCAGGAACCGGCCGAGCAGCATCGCGATGCCGATCGTCGAGTTGAACCACTGCGTGTCGGCGTTCAGCCCCGCGAAGGCGGAGCCGTTGTTGTTGGCGCCGGAGGTGTACGCGTAGAGGATCTCGGAGAAGCCGTGCGCGCCGCTGTTCGTCATCGAGTCGGCCGGGGTGTCCAGGGCCATGGCCGCGGCGGTGAAGCCCAGCACCAGCGCCGGGGTCACCAGGATGTAGCAGGCGGCGAACTTGATCTCGCGCGTGCCGATCTTCTTGCCCAGGTACTCGGGCGTGCGGCCGACCATGAGACCGGCGATGAACACCGCGATGATCGCCATGATCAACATGCCGTAGAGGCCGGAGCCCACACCGCCGGGCGCGATCTCGCCGAGCTGCATCCCCAGCATGGTGATGCCGCCGCCGAAGCCGGTGAAGGAGGAGTGGAAGGAATTGACCGCACCCGTCGAGGTGAGGGTGGTGGCCACGGCGAAGATCGACGAGCCGCCGATGCCGAACCGGGTCTCCTTGCCCTCCATCGCACCGCCGGCGATGTCGAACGCCGGACCACCGTGGTGGAACTCGGTCCACATCATCAGGGCCGTGAACCCGAGCCAGATCGTGACCATCGTCGCCAGGATCGCGTAACCCTGCTTCAGCGAGCCGACCATGCGGCCGAACGTGCGCGTCAGCGCGAACGGAATCACGAGGATCAGCCAGATCTCGAAGAGGTTGGACAGACCGTTCGGGTTCTCGAAGGGGTGGGCCGAGTTGGCGTTGAAGTAACCGCCGCCGTTCGTGCCCAGCTCCTTGATGACCTCCTGGGAGGCGACCGCGCCGCCGTTCCACTGCTGCGTCCCGCCCATGAACTGACCGACCTCGTGGATGCCGGCGAAGTTCTGGATCGCACCGCAGGCGACCAGCACGAGCGCGCCCACGACCGCGATCGGCAGCAGGATGCGCACGGTGCCGCGCACCAGGTCGGACCAGAAGTTGCCCAGCTCACCGGTGCGGGACCGCGCGAAGCCGCGCACGAGCGCCACCGCGACGGCGATGCCCACCGCCGCCGAGACGAAGTTCTGCACCGCCAGGCCGCCGGTCTGCACGACGTGGCCCATGGCCTGCTCGCCGTAGTACGACTGCCAGTTGGTGTTGGCCACGAAGGACGCGGCCGTGTTGAACGCCTGGTCGGGGTCGATCGAGGTGAAGCCGAGCGATCCGGGCAGCGAACCCTGCACCCGCTGGAGCAGGTAGAGGAAGAGAACGCTCACCGCCGAGAAGGCGAGGACACCGCGCAGGTAGGCGGGCCAGCGCATCTCGGTGTTCGGGTTGGCACCGATGCCCTTGTAGATCCACTTCTCGACCCGCAGATGCTTGTCCGAGGAGTAGACACGGGCCATGTGGTCACCGAGCGGCCGGTAGGCGAGGCCGAGCGCGGCGATCAGGGCGAGGAGCTGGAGCACACCAGCTAGGACGGGACTCATATCCGTACTCAGAACCTCTCGGGCTTGACGAGGGCGAGGACGAGATAGCCCAGCAGGGCGGCGGCCACGACGAGACCGACGATGTTCTCGGCAGTCACAGCTTGGCCACCCCCTTGGCGATGAAGGCCACCAGCGCGAAGACCGCGATCGTGGTGACGACGAAGGCCACGTCGGCCATCGTGAGCTCCTGAGTGAAGAACGGATTCTCGGACCAGATGAGCAAAGCGCTCTTCGGCCAGGTCACGGCTTCCGTTAACGCCTCCCTGACGAGTGGCGGCACGCTCTTGACGCGTCTTCTACGCGATGCGGTTCGATCGCCTCGGTTCGAGGCCGGGGCCGGGGCTGTCATCGCGCGGTCAGCGGTCTGTCAGCCGGGTCGGACACCCTCGGGCCGGTCCGTCGGGTGCGCCGGGGGGCCGAGAGGGAGGGACGGATGTCGTACGCGATCCGGGCCGAGGGCCTGGTCAAGAGCTACGGGGACGCGGTCGCGCTGAACGGGGTCGACCTGGAGCTACGGGTCGGCGAGGTACGGGCGCTGCTCGGCCCGAACGGCGCGGGCAAGACCACCGTGGTACGGATCCTGGCCGCTCTGGAGCAGCCGGACGCGGGCCGCGCGACGGTCGGCGGCCACGACCTCGTACGGGACCGGGCACGGGTCCGCGAGCTGATCGGACCACCGTTGCCCGGCGCCGGGAGGCTCGACGCGCTCGGCCGTCTGCTGGGCAGGCCACGGCTGCTGCTCCTGGACGAGCCGGACGCCGGGCTCGACCTGCGTGCCCGCGAGGCACTGCGGGACGTCGTACGGCGGCTGGCGGCGGACGGGAGCTCGGTGCTGCTCACGACGCAGCGCCCTGAGGAGGCCGACGGCCTGGCCGACCGGGTCACCGTGATGGACCGCGGCCGGGTCGTCGCGGAGGGACGCCCCGACGAACTGAAGCGCCGGATCGGCGAGCCCTGGCTGTGCGTGCGCCCGACGCTGCCCGGGGACGAGGCCGCGGTGGAGCGCATCCTGACGGAACTGGCCGGCGCCGCCCCCTCGCGCGACCGGCGCTCCGGTCTGCTCTCCGTGCCGGCCTCCGACCCGATGCTGCTGTCCGCCCTGGTCCGGCGCCTGGAACGCGCCGGCATCGGCACCGAGGACGTGGGCCTGCGCCGCCCGGGCCTGGGCGACGTACTCCTCGCTCTGACGGGGCGGGCGGGCCAGGGTGCGAGTGCCCGAGGGGGCCGGCCGTGATCCGCCGTGCGGCCCGGGCTCCGGGTCCTCCTCGCGGCAGGCTCCGCAGGGGGAGGGGCGGCGCTCCTGCGGGGGCCCCCGGGCGGCGGCCCGGAAGAGCAACACTGTGAGTAGGCGGACACCGCACTGATCCGATCACCGTGGGCGCGGCGAGGGCGTGTGGCTCAGGCGGAGGACCGCCTGCTTCAGCCATGGGAGACGGCGATGAACGGCTCCGTACGGATCGGACGAGTTCTCGGCGTGCCGCTGCGCGTCCACTGGACCGTGCCCCTGCTCGTGCTCCTCTTCGGATACAGCCTGGGAAGTCAGACGCTCCCCGTCTGGATCCCGGACCGGTCGACCACCACGTACACGGTCGCCGGCCTGGCGGGGGCCCTTCTGCTCATCGGAAGCCTGCTGGCCCATGAGGCCGCGCACGCGATCATCGCCCTGCGGAAGGACATCCCCGTCCAGGACGTCACGCTGTGGGCGCTGGGCGGGGTGACGCAGATGGGCAGGCCCCGCACGGCAGGCGCGGCGTTCCTGGTGGCCGTCGGCGGGCCGCTCACCAGCCTTGTCGTCGGCGCGGCGGCGCTCGGGGCGGGCGTCGGGCTGAACGCACTGTTCGGCTGGGCGGTGCCGGCCGCCGTCCTGGTGTGGCTGGCATGGGTGAACGTCCTGCTGGGCTTGTTCAATCTGCTGCCCGCCGCTCCGCTGGACGGAGGGCGTGTGGTGCAGTCGGTGATCTGGTGGCGTACGGGAGATCGGGACCGGGCCGAACGAGCAGCCGCACGCGGTGGCCAGGTACTCGGCTTCCTTCTGATCGTCGGCGGCTGGATCTCCGTCCTGCGTGGCGCCTTCGGCGGCCTGTGGCTGACGCTCATCGGCTTCTTCGTCCTCGTCGTCGCCAACGCGGAACGACGGCAGGCCGGAATGGCCACAGCCCTGCACGGGGTACGAGCGGCCGACGCCATGTCGAGCCCGGTGGAGACCTGCCCCGACTGGCTCACCGTCGAACGCTGTGTCGACGACGTGGCGATGCGGGCCCGCCATTCCGTCCTCCCCCTGACCGACTTCGAAGGCCGCCCCAGCGGCCTGGTCGACCTGACCCGGTTCGCGAAGATCCCCATGACGCAGCGCGGGGAAATGCGCGTACGTGACCTGGCGACCCCGCTCTCGCAGTGCACCACCTGTGCGCCGGAGGACCTGTTGGAAGACGTCCTCGAACGGGCCCGCCCGAGCAGGGGCGGCATACGGATCCTCGTCACCGACGGTCGACGTCCGGTGGGCATCATCACCGCACGCGACATCGCCCGGCTCGTCCAGCGCCACTCACTTCGCGGCACGGACAGCGGTCCGCACAACGACGCGGACGAATGACGGGACCCGGGTGGTCGTCCACCGACGGGTCGCGCCCCTCCGCCGTCCGGATTCCCGGACCCTCGCCGAGGGAGCTCAATCGCCGGACGTCTGCCCCCGGCCCGGCACCTGGGGCGCCCTCGCGGCCTCGGCCTCGGCCTTCGCGTCGCTCACTACGGCGGCGGCCTGCTTCGCGACCTCGTCAGCAGCCGCGGCAGCGTCGAGCGGAAGCGGCGAGCCTGCCTCGAGTTCCGGAGCCCCGCCTTCGTCCGGCGCGCCGTCGGCATCGGCAGTGGTTGTTTCCTCCGGTTGCGCGGATGCGGGAAGACCCATCGTTGAACGATCGCCGAATGCGTGGCTGACAGCGCGCACTGCCTCGGTCAGCTCCCCCGGGATCACCCAGAACGTGTTGTTCTCGCTCTTCGCCAGGTGCGGGAGCGTCTCGAGGTATTTGTAGGCCAGGATTTTCGGGTCGGCGTTGTTGCGATGAACGGCCTGGAAGACGCGCTCCACCGCCTTGGCCTCGCCGTCCGCCCGCAAGATCATGGCTTGCTGGGTGCCTTGTGCTTCGAGGATGTCCTTCTGCTTCGTGCCCTCCGCGGTAAGGATCTTGGCCTGTCGCTCGCCCTCGGCGTGCAGGATGGCCGCGCGCTTGTCACGCTCGGCCCGCATCTGCTTCTCCATGGCCTCTTTGATGGTGTGCGGTGGATCGATGGCCTTGATCTCGACGCGGTTGACCCGGATGCCCCACTTGCCCGTGGCGTCGTCGAGGACGGTGCGGAGCCGGGTGTTGATCTCCTCGCGTGAGGTGAGCGTCTGCTCCAGGTCCATGGAGCCGATGACGTTCCGCAGGGTGGTCACGGTGAGCTGATCGATCGCATGCAGGTAGTCAGCCACCTCGTAGGCCGCCGCCCGCGGGTCGGTGATCTGGTAGTAGAGCACGGTGTCGATGTTCACCACGAGGTTGTCCTCGGTGATCACCGGCTTGGGCTCGGACGAATACACCTGCTCGCGCACGTCGAGTTTGGTGTTGACGCGGTCCGCCACCGGCACGACGAAGTTCAGGCCGGGTTGCAGCGTCCGCCGATACCGGCCGAACCGCTCGATGTTGTAGCGGCGCGCCTGCGGGACGATCCGCACCGTGGCGGCCACGAGGAAGACAACAACAATCGCCGCCACGAGAATCGGGATGACAACCGGATCCACAATTCCTCCGTTGGGATGGGTTCGGCCGCTTCACGGAAGGAGTTCGCGGGGGTAGACGACAGCAGTAACGCCTTCGATCTCCATGACATCCACCAGTGCTCCCACCGGAATCACATGGCTTTCGTCGAGGGTACGGGCGGACCATTCCTCGCCGGACACCTTGATCAGGCCTCGGGTCGCCGTGACCTCCTGCATGACTTCGGCCCGTTTGCCGATCAGCGCGTCACTGCCCTCACGCATGAGGGGTGCCGGTGCCATGTGTCGCAGCGCGACAGGACGGACGAGCACGAGGCCCGCTGCCGCTGCCACTCCGAGCGCCACCAGCTGGCCGAGAAGCCCGATGCCGACACCGGCGACTACGGCGGCGACCAGGGCGGCGCCCGCCAGCAACCCGAAAACCAGGGTCAGGGTGAAGAACTCCGCGACACCAAGCACCCCGGCGGTGAGCAGCCATACGAACCACGGCATCGAGTCAGCCTCCCTCAGGAGACTTACCCATCAACATATCCCACAGAACCTGAACAAAAGGGACTCTCCCGGCCGGGTGCACCGCCACCTGTCACGGAGAAGCACCGGAGCCGCCCCTGACGGGCCGGGTCCGCTGATCGGGGGTGGCCGGGTGATCGGTGGTGACGAGGTCAGGCCACGGGGCAACCGTGCCGAGCCCCGGAAGCGGTGGCGAAGGCCGTCAGCAGTCGATGCGCGTCCTCGGCACCGACGCTGCTCCGCACCCCCTTTCCGGCGTCCGGCCTCGGGAACTCCTCGAACTTGAAGTACGCGGTGCCCAGACCGCCCTTGCAGTCGTGCGACCGCATGACTGCGCCCTTCACGCTGCCGGGATAGCGACCGTCCAGGTACATCTCCTGCTGCGCGGATGGCCCGTAGTAGGCGGTCAGTCTGATGTGGTGGCCCTTGGTCGGCAGTTCCACGGAGCACTCCTCGGTGAGTGCGCGTCCGGCCTTCTCCGACACGGTCGTGAGCCGCAGCCGGGCCGAGTCCCGCGAGCCCGCGACGCCGTGGCAGGTCCCTTGGGCCTGGGCTACGGGGCGCGTTCGCCACGGAGCGCGATCGACGGTCGAAGGACGCTGTCCCAGAGCCCCCTCGCAGCCGACGCGCGCTGCCGCGCGGCGCGCCGACTCGGTGGCGAACCGGGCCACTTGAAGCACCTGGGCGTCGGACAGTTCTTCGATCTCCTGGTGCGCATCGGCCAGGACGAGGAGGCCCTTGCCGGGGAGTGCTGCGCAGTCGACGAGCACTCCGGCCTGGGGCCGGTCCGTGACGGCGAAGGAGCCGTTCCAGCCGAATCCGATCGGTGTCGCCGAGGTCTCCTCCGCCGCGCCGCTGGTGCGGTGGGCCGCGGCGGATGTTCAGCTTGAGCTGTACACCACCGGATGCCTCGCCACCGACCCATGCCGCACAGTGTTCGGTCTCATGGCCCACCCATTCCGCGGTGTGGCCTCCGAATTCCAGCTCGGAGGTGCCGAAGAACTCCCTGGCTTCCTCGACCGCCAGCGCGCCCCGGCAGGTGTCGGCCGGGACCTCGCCGGGGTCGTCACCCCGGAGGCCGAACCCCCAGACCAACCCGCCGGCCGTGAGCGCCAGGACGAGCGCTCCCCCTGCCGCCTTGCCTCGTCTTCCGATCACGAATCTCCCCCTGTCACGGTGCGGTGGTGGTCGCGGGCGCGGCGCAGCGGTGGGCTCCGCCCTGACGACGGCCCCTAGGGCTTCGGTGCCAAGCCCGCCTCCACGTTCAGCCGGTGCAGCGCCTCCTGTCTCGGCATCTCGGCGCCGTGGCGGAACGCCTCACGGTAGGCGGCCTCCCCGAGGCGCTCGGCGAGGTCCGTGACGAGTACGCGCAGCTCCGGGTCGCCCTCGTCGAAGACGCCACGGATCGCCTGGCTCATCCCCAGCGCGGTGGCCGCGCCGGTGGGATCCTCCTCGAGGGCGAGCAACGCGGCGAGTTGCTGTGCGATCCCGGCCAGGCCGTTGCTGTCGCCGCGAGCGGTGAGGCCGCGCAGCGCCCTGGGCAGCAGTGCACGGGCTTCTTCGACCGCTCCCTCCACCCGCCGGTTCGCCATCCGGCCCACCGCGATGATGTCCCGGGACGTCTCCTCCGGGTAGGGGAGCCAGCGTACGAGTGTCTCCATCCGGTCCAGGGCCTCGTCGGCGCCGGCCAGATCGCCCGCCGCACGGTACGCGGCGGCGAGTACCGGCTGCAGACCGGCCTCCACTCGCCGATGGCCGCGTTCCTCGGCCTGCCGCTCCGCGGCCCGGATGTCACGCAGGGCCCCGTCCAGGTCGCCGATCCGGATCCGCTCCATCGCGAGCCGGTACTTGGTCCACAGGAGGTGTTCCTCCGTGCCGAGTTCGGAGCTGATCGCCACGGCGCGCTCGAACGCCAGGAGGGCCTGGTCGTGCTCGCCGCGCAGTGAGTGGGTCGAGCCCGTGGGCAGCAGGCTCATCACCAGCCCCCAGCGGTCGCCGACCTCGTCGAAGCCTCGGAGCGCCTCACGCCGGGCGTGGGCTCCGGTCTCCCTGTCCCCCTGCTCGCTGAGGACGAAGTCATGTGCCCAGTAGGCGCTGGCCCGCACCCAGGGGTCCGGCGAGTTCAGGGACTGCTGGAGCCCCCGTTCCCGGTCGGCGTCGCCGACCAGCTGGGACATGCGCAGGAGCGGGAGGGCCGGGTGGAAGCCGAGTACCTCCGCGGAGTCGACGTCCTCCTCCGACGGAGGCACGTCGGCGCCTTCGACGTCCGGGGCGCCCGCCGCGCTGTGTACGAGACCGAACGCCAGCCGCGCCTCGTGCGGCAGCGCGTCGCCGAACTCCATGACCTCGCCGAGGAACGTCTCGAACTGGGTGGTCATGCCCCGGATCCCCCAGTACCAGAACATCGCCCGGACGAACCGGGAGGCCATCGGCGCGTCCCGCGCGTCGAGCACCGACCGCAGCGCGGCGACCATGTTGTCGTGTTCGGCGTCGAAGACCGCGATCGCGCGGAGTTGTTCGCCGGTGCGGAGGAGGGGTTCGAGCTCCTCGGCCAGCGCGAGGAAGTGGCCGGCGAACCGCGGGGCGATGTCGTCCCCGGCCCGGACGAGCCGGTCGGCGGCGTAGGCGCGTACCGTCTCCAGCATGCGATAGCGCGGTTCGTCCTCGTCGGAGGCGGTCACCAGGGACTTCTCGACCAGGGAGCCGAGCACGTACAGCACGTCGTCGGCCGGCAGCGACTCGTCGGCGCAGACCCCCTCGAGGGCGGCGACCGTGGCACCGCCGGGGAACACCGACAGTCGGCGGGCCAGCGCCCGTTCGGTTTCGTCGAGGAGGTCCCAGCTCCACTCGACCAGTGCGAGCAGCGTCCGCTGGCGGGGCAGCGCGGTGCGGCTGCCCGAGGTCAGCAGGCGGAAGCGGTCGTCGAGTCGGCGCGCGATCTGATCGGCGCTCATCGCGCGCAGTTTGGCCGCGGCCAGTTCCAGCGCGAGCGGCATCCCGTCGAGGCGGCGGCAGATCTCCACCACCGCGCCCACGGTGCGGTCGTCGAGCGTGAAGCCCGGCCGGACGCCGACGGCTCGGTCGACGAACAGCCGCACGGCCGCCGAGTCGGCGGCCTCGGCGAGCTCGCGCGACGGCGCGGGAAGCTCCAGCGGGCCGAGCGGACACAGCGCCTCGCCGGTGATGGCGAGCGCCTCTCTGCTGGTGGCGAGAATCCTCAACTGTGGCAGGCGGTCGAGGAGTTCCTCGGCGAGCTCGGCGGCCATCTCGACGAGGTGCTCGCAGTTGTCGAGGACGAGGACCGCCTCGCCGCCGTCGAAGAGTTCGGCCAGCCGGTCGACCGGAGCCTGCGAACGCCCCGCGTCGTAGAGCCGGCCGTCCTGGGAGCCGAGCGAGCCGAGCACCGCGTCGGCGAGCCGGTCCCCTGGACCCACACCGGCCAGCGGCACGAACCACACACGGCCGCGCGGGTAGGCCCGGTGCCGGCTCGCCGCTTCGAGCGACAGTCTGGTCTTGCCGGCGCCGCCGAAGCCGACGATGGTGACGAGCCGGGACGCGGCCAACAGATCGGCGATCCGGTCGAGTTCACGGTCGCGGCCGACGAAGCTGGTGAGCCGGGCCGGGAGGCGGCTGGGCGCGGTCTCGGCCTGGGTCGTCGGTGCGGTCAACTCGCCTCGAAGCAGCGCCAGATGGACCTCCTGGAGCTCGGCCGACGGGTCCACGCCGAGCTCCTCGCCGAGTCGGCCGCGCATCTGCTCGTACACCGCGAGCGCGTCGGACTGGCGTCCCGCCGCGGACAGCGCCCGCATCCGCAGGCCCGCGACACGCTCACTCAACGGGCGTTCGGTGCCCGCCGATTCGAGGTCGGCAAGGACCTCGGCGTACCGGCCGAGTCGCAGCTCCGCGTCGAAGCGGTCCTCGGCTGCGGCGGCCCGCAGGTCGTCGAGGCGCGTGGCGGCGGCCCGCGCGAACGGGGCGTCCAGCACGTCCGCGAGAGCGGGCCCGCGCCACAGCGCGAGCGCCTCGGCGAGCACGGACGCCGCTTCGTCGAGGCGGCCCGCGGCCAGTTCACGCCTGCCCCGTGCGGCCATCTTCTCGAACCGGTGGGTGTCCACGTCCTCGTCGCGTACCGACAGGCGGTACCCGCCGGCGACGGACTCCAGGGTCGCGGCACCCTTCAGGGCCTTGCGCAGCCGGGACGCCAGGGCCTGGAGGGCGTTGCCCGCCTCGGCCGGGGACTCGGCGCCCCACAGTCCGTCGACGAGCGCGTCGACGGACACCGGTCGGCCGCCTTCGAGCGCGAGCCGGGCCAGCAGCATCCGCAGGCGGACCCCTCCGACCTCGATCGGCATCGCGTCGTCCGTGCCGGCTCCGACCGGTCCCAACAGGACAATCCTCACAGCTTCAGCCTCCCCCGGGCCAGACCGCTTCGACGGTTCCGCGCCGAGGGACGATCAGCGCCGACATGCCGGTGTACGACCGGTGTTGACGTGCGGCGCGACCACTCCTCGGCGACCGGCGCCATCCTAGCGATCATGCTTCGGGGAGGACCGTCCTGTCACTCCGTCCGCAGCGCCCGTGCGGTCGGTGTCCGCGCCGCCCAGAGCGCCGGGGCCAGCGCTCCCGTGATCGAGATCGCCACGCCTGCCAGGGCGAGTGCGGCGATCAACTCCGCACCGTAGACGTCGATATGGGCGCCCGGGATCGTGGTGCCGACCGCGCGGCCCATCGCCGGCATCACCGTGCGGTGCAGCACCACGCCGAGCGGGACCCCGACCGCCCCCGCCACCAGACCGATCGCGCCCACCGAGGTGAGGACCTGGACGACCGTCTGACGGGGAGTCATTCCCAGGGCCTTGAACACGCCCAGGTCCCGGACCCGGTCCCGGGTGTCGAGCACCACCGTGTTGAGTACGCCCAGGCAGGCCACGGCGACCAGCATCAGTGTGAGCATCGCGATCAGCGCCTGCATCGCCAGGATCACGCTGGACTTGCGCGCCTCCGTGACCGCCGCCCACGCGCCGAGCGGCGTCAGGGCGGCGTTCAACTCCTCGACGTAACGGGCCGGGTCCGCACCGGGCAATAGGTCGACGCTGAAGTCGGCAGGCATGAAGCGTGTCTCCAGCGCGGCGACCGACGAGACGTCCGTGCGCAGGGCCATCCCCTCGTCGCCGAGGTCGAAGACCTCGCCGACGATCCTCAGCCGGACGGTGCGCCCCCGGTCCGACACGGCGACCGTCTCCCCCACCCGCACCCCTGTTGCCTGCAGGAAACGCGCGGCCGCGACCGCCTCGCCGGGGCCGCCGAACCAGCGCCCCGACACCATCGTGACGCCTTCACCCGCACCGGCGGTGTCGCCGTCGTACGCGATGAGGGGTACGCCGCCCTTGAGACCGGCCACGCCCAGCTGTGACTTGGCGGTCCGGTGGAAGGACGCGGTGTCCGGGCGGGCCTCGATCGCCGCGGCGACCTTCGCCGGGTCGGCAGGCTCCGGGGGTCCTGCGGCACCGGGCTCCGGACGGGCCACCGTGCGGACCGTGACGGTGCCGCCGCGGTCCGGATCCCCGCCCGTCTGGACCGCGACCAGCGTGCTGCCAAGGCCCACGGCGAACGTCACCGCCAGGGCCCCGAAGGCGACCGCGGCGGCCGTCGTCGCCGACCTTGCCGGCCGGGCGAACGGACTCCCGAGCCCCATGACGACCGGCCGCGGCAGTCGTAGTCGCCCCAGCAGACGGTGTGCGCGCCGCCCCCGCCGACCGCCCCCGGTCCGGCCGGCGCCGAGTACCAGCACGGTGGGCAGCCGCGCCGCCCGCAGCGCCGGGCCGAACGCGGTCGCGGCGACCACCACCAGGGCACCCGCCGGCACCACGAGGTCCACCCACAGCGGAATGAGCACCGCCGACGTCCCGTAGGCCTCCGCCACCTCGGCCATCAGCGGCACGGCGATCACGTTGCCCAGCGCCACGCCCAGCAACGCCCCCACCGAGGCCGGGATGAGCGCCTGGCCGACGTACGCCCGCCCCACCTGGAGCGGTGTGAAGCCGAGGGACTTCAGGATGCCGATCCGCCGGGTCGCCGCGCCCACGGCGCCGCTGACGACGATCCCGATGACCAGGACGGACATGGCGAGGCCGAGCAGGGCGAAGGCGGTGATGAAGGGGACGAAGGCGGCGGTGTTCGCCTGGGCGGTCTGCCGGACGTCGAGGTACGACTGCGTGCCCGCGATCGCCCGCGGCGGCACCGCGGCGGCGATCGCCGCCCGGCCCGCCTCGATGTCGGCGCGGGTCGCGGAGTCGGTGAGCCGGTAGAGCATCTGCAGTCCGGTCCGTGCACCCGGCTGCGCGCCGGACGGTGTGCCGGTCAGCCCGGCCAGCTGCGCGGGTACGACCCAGGCGTCGGCGCTCTCCCCCGCCGACTCGGCGATCCCGACCACCGTCAGTTCGGTGTCACCGGCCAGCAAGCGGGTCCCGAGCACGGTGCGGTCCCGCGCCGCGCCCCGCTCCATCACGATCTCCCCGGGGGCACCCGCCCAGCGCCCCTCGGCCAGCTCCAGGCGGTCCACGGGGGCCTCGGGCGAGCCACGCCCCACTACGGTCAGGGCCGGCGGTTCGAAGCCCGGCGGAGCGCCCTGGGTGTCGTACAGCCGTACCGAGGCGACGGCGAAGGGGCCCGCGGCCACGTCCACCCCGGTGGCGTCCGTGGTCGCCGCGAGCCGTCCGCCGGTGATCGCGGAGCTGTCGAACTGCACGGTCAGGTGGGCCCCTCGCTGCTGGGCGAAGGCCCGGTCGAACGGCCCTTGGGAGGCCACGAGCAACCCGACCGCGAGCACCGCGGCCGCCACCGACAGCAGTGTCGTCAGCGCCATCACCACCGTCTGCACGCGGCGCCGCCCGACCCCGCCCCGGACCACCCGGCCCAGGGCGCCGCGCCGTGCCACGGGGCGGCTCATCGGGCCACCGCCCGGACGTCGCGGGCGATCCGGCCGTCGACCAGCTCGATCGTCCGTGTCGCGCAGGACTCGGCGAGCGCCAGGTCGTGGGTGACCAGGACGATGGTCTGCCCGGCGGCGTTGAGTTCGCGGAGCAGGTCACGTACGTCCGCGCCGGAGGCGGTGTCCAGCGCGCCGGTGGGCTCGTCGGCGAGCAGCAGCGGCGGGCGGTTCATCAGGGCCCGGGCGACGGCGACGCGCTGGCGCTCGCCGCCGGAGAGCCGTCCGGGCCAGGCTCGGGCGTGCCGGTCGATGCCGAGCTGTGCGAGGAGTTCGGCGGAGCGGGCCGCCGCCTTGGCGGGCGCCATACCGGACAACTGGGCGGGCAGGAGCACGTTGTCGGTCACCGTGAGGTCGTCGAGGAGGTTGAAGAACTGGAAGACCATGCCGATGCGCGAGCGCCGGTACTTCGCCGAGGCCGTCTCGTTCATGGCGTCGACGCGCAGCCCGTCGACGCTGACGCTGCCCGCGGTGGGACGGTCGAGGCCGGCGATCATGTTGAGCAGTGTCGACTTGCCGCTGCCGGAGGGGCCGAGCACGGCGAGCGCCTCACCGGAACGCACCTGGAGCGTCAGCCCGTCCAGTGCGGGTAGGCCTCCGTCGTACGCCTTGCACACCTCGCGTACGTCGATGAGAGGGTCGGTCATGGGTCCTCCACAGCTGGGTCGGTCGGGCGGCATCGACGCTAGGAGGGAGGGGGATGTGCGCACGTCGGCCGCGGTGCGGAAGATCCGTACCGTGCTCGGTGGACGTCGTGGCCGTGTCATCCCCGCGATGTACGCCCGTGGAGCACGGGGATGCGTCTCACGGCCGATCCGGCCCTACCTGCCGCTTGGCACACTGACGCGGTGAACTGGGAAAAGGAGTCGGTCGTCCGCCGGTTGCGCACGCTGTGGTCCTTCGGCGCGCCGCCGCCGTTGTCGCTCCGGTCCTGGGTGGCCGATGCGGCGCTCGCACTGGCGGCCGCGGTGTGGACCGTGGTGGGCGATCTGAACCGTTCGTATGTGGAGCTGGCCCATGGGGAGCCCGACCAGCCCCCGGCTCCGCCGGTGCCGCCGATACCGGCGCCCGGGGCCGAGCACGTCGTGCCGATCGTGGAGCACACGCTGCCGCCGGTGGAACTCTGGGAGCTGATGGCGGCGGTGCTGACCGCGCTGCCGCTGGTGCTGCGCCGCCGCTTCCCGCTGACCACGTACTGGGCGGTGGTGGGGGCGACGGCGGTGCTGTACCAGGGCGATGTCGCCCAGGACGCGATCACGGTCACCTTAGCCACCGGTCTGATCGCGGCGTACAGCGCGGCGGTGTACAGCCCGCACCGCATGGCCACGGCGGCCGCGCTGCTCGCGGGTGTCGTGCTGTACGGAGCGACACCGCTGGTCCCCAAGGTGGACGGGGGTCTGGTCCCCGTCCTCGTCCTGCTCCCGGTCGCTGTGGCCGCGCACGGCATCCACACCTGGCGGCAGCGGGCGCAGGCACTGCGGGAGGAGCAACAGGCCGCACTGCGGCGGGCCGTGGAGCAGGAGCGCGCCCGGATCGCCCGCGAGTTGCACGATGTGGTCACCCACAACGTGAGCATGATGACGATTCAGGCGGGGGCCGCGCGCAAGGTGTTGGACACCTCGCCCGAGCAGGCCAGAGAGGCGATGCTGGCGGTGGAGGCGGCGGGCCGCACGGCGATGTCGGAGCTGCGCCATGTGATGGGGCTGCTCACGATGGCCGCCGACGGCCCCGATCCTGCCGCGACCGTGGACCTGGCCCCGCAGCCGGGTCTCGACCGGCTGGAGGAGCTGGCCGCCCGGGTGCGGGACACCGGCGTGCCGGTGGAGTTGACGGTACGCGGCACCCCGGCGACCGAACTGCCGGCCGGCGTCGGCCTGGCCGCGTACCGGGTGGTGCAGGAGGCGCTGACGAACGCGGTGAGACACGCCGGGGGGGCGAGCGTGTCCGTCACCGTGGAGTACGCGCCGGGCGAGGTACGGGTGGAGGTGGCGGACACCGGCGGTACGGCACGTCCTCCGGCCGGCCCCGGCAGCGGCCGTGGGCTGCTAGGACTGCGCGAACGCCTGGCGGTCTACGGCGGTACGCTGCACGCGGGCAGGCGCCCACAAGGGGGCTACGGGATCCGCGCGGTGATTCCGCTGGAGGGGCGGTGATGCCGGTGGAGAGCCGTGATTCCGGTGGAGGCGCCGTGACCGAGGCACCCCGAGTGGTGATCGTCGACGACCAGGCCCTGGTGCGGACCGGCTTCCGGATGATCCTGGCCGCCGACGGCATCGAGGTGGCCGGAGAGGCCGCCGACGGGGACGAGGCGGTCGCCGTGGTCCGCCGTACCCGGCCCGATGTGGTCCTGATGGACATTCGGATGCCGGGCACCGACGGCCTGGAGGCCACGCGCCGCATCCTCCAGGACGAGGGGACGTCGCCGCCCCGCGTCGTCATCCTGACCACGTACGACCTCGACCAGTACGTCTACGCCGCCCTGAGCGCGGGCGCGAGTGGCTTCCTGCTGAAGGACGTCACCCCCGAGCACCTGGCGGCCGCGGTCCGTCTGGTCCGCTCCGGGGACGCCCTGTTGGCCCCGGCCATCACGCGCCGCCTGGTCGAGCGATTCGCCGTGTCGCGGGAGCGCACGACCTCCCTGCACCGCGATCTGTCCGCGCTCACGCCGCGGGAGCTGGAGGTGTTCGAGGCGCTGGCGAGGGGCGACAGCAACGCCGAACTGGCGGTCCGCTTCCGGCTGAGCGAAGCCACGGTCAAGACGCATGTCGCCCGCATCCTCTCCAAGCTCCGGCTCCGCGACCGCGCGCAGGCGGTGATCGCCGCCTACGAGACCGGCCTCGTCACACCGGGCACCGACAGCGACCCGAGCCGGGGATTCTGACCGCCGGCGGCGGAACGCCGACGGGGCGGCGGTGGGAGGGTGCGCGGTCCCTTTCGGGAACTGCCGCACCGCTCCACCGCCGCCCCGTTCACCGGGACCCGGACGAGCCGGACCGCCGAGGTCAGACCACGGGCACCGGGTACGTCGGGTACTCGACGCCGGACACGTGCTGGACGACGCGGATGACCTGGCACGAGTAGCCGAACTCGTTGTCGTACCAGAGGTAGAGGATCGCGTTGTCGCCGTCGACCTTGGTGGCACCGGCGTCGACGATCGAGGCGTGACGCGAGCCGACGAAGTCCATGGAGACGGCGTCGGGCGCGGTGGTGAAGTCGATCTGGCGCTTCAGCGGCGAGTGCAGCGAGACGTCGCGGAGGTAGTCGAGGACCTCCTCGCGGGTGGTCTCGCGGCCCAGGCGCAGGCTCAGGATCGCGATCGAGACGTCCGGGACGGGGACGCGGATCGAGCTGCCGGTGATCGGCGCCTTGAGGTCCGGCAGCGCCTTGGCGACGGCGGAGGCGGCACCGGTCTCGGTGATGACCATGTTCAGCGGCGCGGAGCGGCCACGACGGTCGGCCTTGTGGTAGTTGTCCAGCAGGTTCTGGTCGTTGGTGAACGAGTGGACGGTCTCCACGTGACCGCGCAGCACGCCGTACTCGTCATCCATCGCCTTGAGCGGCGGGACGATCGCGTTGGTGGTGCAGGAGGCGCAGGAGAGGATGCGCTCGTCCGGCTTCACCGTGTCGTGGTTGACGCCGTGCACGATGTTCGGGACGTCGCCCTTGCCCGGGGCGGTCAGGACGACCTTGTCGATGCCGGGACGCAGGTGCTTCGAGAGCCCCTCGCGGTCGCGCCACTTGCCCGTGTTGTCGATGAGGATGGCGTCCTTGATGCCGTACGCCGTGTAGTCGACCTCGGAGGGGTCGTTGGCGTAGATCACCTTGATCGCGTTGCCGTTGGCGACGATCGTGCTGTTCGCCTCGTCCACGGTGATGGTGCCCTGGAACTGGCCGTGGATGGAGTCGCGGCGCAGCAGCGAGGCGCGCTTGACCAGGTCCTGGTCGCCGCCCCCGCGGACGACGATCGCGCGCAGGCGCAGACCGTTGCCGGAGCCGGCCTTCTCGATGAGCAGGCGGGCGACGAGGCGGCCGATGCGACCGAAGCCGTAGAGGACGACGTCGCGCCCCTCGCGGCACTCGATCTTGTTGGCACCCGTGGCACCGGCGACGGCCTCGGCGGTGAACTGCTCGACCGAGAGACCGCGGTCGTCCGTCTTGTACTCCGCGGCGAGCATGCCGATGTCGATCTGGGAAGGCCCGAGATCCAGCGCGGTGAGCGCCTGCAGGAACGGCAGCGTCTCGGTGACCGACAGCTCCTCACCGTCGATCTGCCGGGCGAACCGGTGGGTCTTCAGGATGCTGACCACCGACTTGTTCACCAGGGAGCGGCTGTGGAGAAGGACGGTGACGTCCCGCTCCCGGTGCAGCTTCCCGATGATCGGGATCATCGACTCCGCGATCTCCTCGCGGATCTTCCAGTTGGTGAACGAGTCGTCATTGACAGTCACAGGTTCATCTTTCGAGCTAGGCGGCGCTCATATGCTAACCCGGCCTTCCTTTGATCGTTCAAGTGGGACCCGAGGGAGACCGAAGGCACACTTCAGAGCGGGCGGAAAAATCCCTTTCGCGTGGTTACATCCCGATATCCACCACCGCCCTATCCTCATCGTTGTCGACGACACAGGAGGAAGCGCGTGGAGCAGCTGCTGAGGGTCCAGAACTTCGTCGTCTCGCGTGACGGATTCGGAGCGGGTGAGGACCAGAGTCTCGAGAGACCGTTCGGTCACGCCGATCCCGGGACCATGTTCGCCTGGGCCGGTGCCACGGCGAGCTGGCCGAACCGTACCGATCCCGGGGGGACCCGCGGCCTCGACGACTACTTCACCCGGGACTTCGCACGCAACATCGGCGCCGAGATCATGGGCCGCAACAAGTTCGGACCCCAGCGTGGACCCTGGCAGGACCACGAGTGGCTCGGCTGGTGGGGTGACGAGCCCCCGTTCCACACCCCGGTCTTCGTGATGACGCACCACGAGCGTCCTTCGTTCACGCTCTCCGACACCACGTTCCACTTCGTCGACGGCTCCCCGGCGACGGTCCTCGCACAGGCGAAGGAAGCGGCGCGGGGCAAGGACGTCCGACTCGGCGGCGGGGCGACCACCATCCGCGAGTACCTGGACGCCGACCTCGTCGACACCCTGCACGTGGCCGTCTCACAGGTGGAGCTGGGCACCGGGGTACGGCTCTGGGACTCCCCCGACGAGCTGCTGGACCGGTTCCACCTCGACGTCGTGCCCAGCCCGAGCGGCGTGACGCACCACCTGTTCTGGCGGAAGTGAGCGGAAGGGACACCAGGTTCCGGCGCGCCCCGGCGCCACCGATGAGTTCCGGCATCTCGTGGCGTCTACCGTCGGCAGGCAGCCATCGTCGGACACCCCCATGGAGCGTCGCATGAGGAAGATCGTCTCCCAGCTGTTCATCTCGCTCGACGGAGTCGTCGAGGATCCCCACCTCTGGCACTTCCCCTACTTCAACGACGAGATGGGTGTCGCGGTCGACGCCGTCATCGGCCGCGCGGACACGCTCCTCCTGGGGCGTCGGACGTACGACAGTTTCGCCGGGGCGTGGCCCGAGCGTGAGGCGGCGGGCGGTGAGGACGCCCCCTTCGCCAAGGTCATCGGCGACGCCCGGAAGATCGTCGTCTCGCGCCGACCGCTCACCTTCACCTGGCGGAACTCCGAGCAGCAGCAGGGCGACCTCCTCGACGCGGTCAGGGCGCTGAAGAACGAGCCCGACGGCGGTCGTATCGCGATCAGCGGCTCGGTGTCCCTGGTGCGGCAGCTCATCCCCGCCGGACTGCTGGACGAGCTGAACCTGCTGGTGCACCCGATCGCCGTACGCAAGGGGATGCGGCTGTTCGACGAGGCCGAGTCGCCGACGCCGCTGAGGCTGCTCTCCTCCGAGACCTTCGCGACGGGCGTCCTCAACCTGATGTACGGCCCCGCCGGCGTGGTCGGCGAGGCCGGCTACGACGAGGCAAAGGGGCACCTGCCCCGCACCGACACCTAGACGGCGCGACGGGAAGGTCCGCCGATCGTGTCCACCTGGTGAACAGGCGGGTGGCGGATCTTGTCGCCCCATCCGGAAAACCGCAGGTCACAGCGGCGCCTTCGGAGCGTCAGGTGGCGCAATACTGCGGCAACACCATCCGGGCCACCGCGCCGGTACGTTCCCAGACATGTCAGCCGAACCCACCCCCGCCTCCCTCCCGGTCGCCGCCGCGCGTCGTCGGCGGCTGCGCGCGGACCGGGCCCGGCAGCTCGCCGACCTGCTGCGGCACCAGATCCTGACCGGCGGCTTCCCCGGCGGCGTCCTCCCCCTGGAGGACGCCATCGCCGCCGACTACCGAGCCAGTCGCAACACCGTCCGGCAGGCCCTGGACCTGCTGCGCGGCGAGCAGCTCGTCGAGCGGCAGCCGGGGGTCGGCACCGTCGTGGTGTGCGAGAAGTACCCCCACGGCCTGGACCGCCTCCAGGGCCTCGCGGAGACCCTGCACGAGCACGGCCGGGTCACCAACGAGGTACGTACGGTCGGACCGGTCACCGCGTCCGGACCGGTGGCCCACCGGCTCGGCCTGCCCGAGCACACCGACGTGCTCTGCATCGAGCGGCTGCGCCGCCTGAACGGGCTGCCGCTCTCCCTCGACCTGTCCTATCTGCCCATGGACTTCGGCGGTGAACTCCTCGGCTGCGACCTGGAGAACACGGACGTGTTCCGGCTCCTCGAAACACTGACCGGCGGCCCGCTGGGGCACGCCGAGATCACCCTCGAAGCGGTCAACGCCGACGCGCACTCCGCCGCCGTCCTCCAGGCTCCGCGCGGCGCCGCCGTACTGATGCTGGAACGGCTGACCTGTCTGCCCGACGGACGGCCGGTGGACCTGGAGTTCATCCGGTTCCGCGGCGACCGCATCACCATGAGCGGCGTACTGCGCCGCTCCCTCTGAGCCCCGCCCCACCTCCTCCCCCTTCCGCCCCTTCCCGGAGACAGCCATGCCTCTCGTGCCGCAGCGCGCCGACGTGCCCGTGACCATCGACGAGTCCAAGTGCATCGACGGCTGCACCCTCTGCGTCGACATGTGTCCCCTCGACTCGCTCGCGATCCGCGAGGACAACGGCAAGGCGTACATGCACGTGGACGAGTGCTGGTACTGCGGCCCGTGCGCGGCCCGCTGCCCCACCGACGCGGTCACCGTCAACATGCCCTATCTGCTCCGGTGAAAGGCCCGACTCCCATGCCCGGCAAGAAGATGCCCCCGCGTCGCCCCCTCGCCCCGCTTCTCTCCCTCGCCCTGCTGGTCCCGCTGGCCACCGCCTGCGGAGGTGCCGCGGGCGCCGACGACGCGGCCGGCGCACGAACGGTCACGGTGACCGTCGGCTACCAGTCCAAGACCATCAACACCGTGACGGCCGGCACCCTGCTGCGCTCCCTCGGCTACTTCGAGGAGGAGCTCGCCGCCCGCGGGAAGAAGGACGGCGTCACCTACAAGGTCGCGTGGCAGGACTACGCGACCGGTGCACCGATCACCGCCCAGATGACGGCAGGGAAGATCGACATCGGCTCCATGGGCGACTTCCCCCTGCTCATCAACGCGGCGCGCGGCAAGCAGCTCAAGCAGCCCACCCGACTGGTCGCCGTCACCGGCTACAACCTGCGCGGCGGACTCAACACCGTGGTCACCGCCCCCGGTTCGAGTGTGCGGTCGCTGGCCGATCTGCGCGGCAAGAAGGTGTCCACCAGCGTCGGCTCGGCCGCCGACGGCACCCTCGTCCGGGCCCTCCAGCGCGCCGGCCTCGACCCGGACAAGGACATCCGCAAGCTCAACCAGCAGCCCAGCGTCGGCGCGTCCGCGCTGTCCGCCGGCAGCGCCGACGCCCTCTCCCAGTTCGTCGCCTGGCCCGGACTGCTGGCCTTCGACGGCCGTGCCAAGGCGCTGTACGACGGTGCCGAGCTGAACCTGCCGACCTTCCACGGGGTCACCGTCCGGGAGAAGTTCGCCAAGGAGCGGGCCGGGATCCTCGACGACTTCCTCACGGCGCAGCGGCGGGCCACCGACCACCTCCGCACCCGGCCGGTCGCCGCGGCCGAGTCGGTCGCCGAGGAGACCGGCCTGCCCGCCGAGGTGGTCTACCTCTACAACGGCGCCAACGGCATCGCCACCTTCGACCCGGAGCTCCGCCCGGAGCTGATCGCCGCCCTGAAGGAGGACGTACCGCTGCTGAAGGCGGCCAAGCTGGTGGGTGACGTCGACGTGGACGCCTTCGTGGACCCGGCGCCGCTGAAGCGGGCCGCGCAGGCCCCCGCGTATCCGAAGGCGACCGCCGCGAAGCCCGAACTGTGGCTGAAGGGACGGAACACCACCCGTACCTTCACCAGCCCGAAGGAGTTGTTGAAGGCCACCAGGGGCGCCGATGTGCGCGCCGCGTACGTCCCGGACGCGGTGACGGGCACGCTGTGGTTCGCCGACAAGGCGGTGTGGGTCGTCGACGGCGCCGAGCTGCGTGCCTTCGTCACCCCGTCCGGCGCGAAGGCGTACGTCGCCGCGCACTCCGGATCCCGGATCGTCGACTACGCGGCCGCCGTCGGCCTGGCCTCATGAGCGCGGGCCGCTGGGTGCTCCGCGTGGTCTCGCTCGGAGCGGCCCTCGGGCTGTGGCAGCTGCTGACCTCCCTGGACGTCAATCTGTGGCTACGGTTCGAGCAGTTCCCCACGGTCGGCGAGGTGGCCTCCGCCTTCGCCGACCGGGTCGGCACCGGCCCGTACTGGCAGGACCTGGGGCACAGCGTGCGCCGGATCGTGGTCGGCTTCCTGCTGGCCGCGGTGCTCGGAGTGGCGGTCGGCACCGCCGTCGCCCGCTCCCGGTGGACAGCCGACCTGCTGGGCCCGCTCCTCGAGGTCGTACGGCCGGTGCCGGCCATCGCTCTCGTCCCGGTCGCGATCCTGCTGCTCCCCACCAACGAGCAGGGCATCGTCTTCATCACCTTCACCGCCGCCTTCTTTCCCGTCCTCGTGTCGACCCGGCACGCGGTGCGCGCCCTCGCCCCGGTGTGGGAGGAGGCCGTGCTCACCATGGGCGGCGGCCGACTGCGGGTGCTCTTCTCCGTGGTGCTGCCGGGTGCCCTGCCGGGCGTCTTCGGCGGCCTGTCCGTGGGCATCGGCGTCTCGTGGATCTGTGTGATCTCCGCGGAGATGATCTCGGGTGAGTACGGGGTGGGTTACCGCACCTGGCAGGAGTACACGGTCGTCGACTACCCGGGCGTCTTCGTCGGCATGGCCACCATCGGCGCTCTGGGCTGGCTCACCTCCACCGCGGTGGAGCTCCTGGGCCGTCGCGTCACCTCGTGGCTGCCCAGGCCCGCGGCGCGACCGGCGGTCCGCGGCCCCCTGACGGGGCTCCGCCGCCGACCGTCGTCCCCCACCTCCCTCGTACCCGCCCCCGCCTCTGCCCCTGCCTCCGCCCCGGAGAAGGAGTCGGTCTCATGAGCAGCGCGCCCACGCGCCTCGCACCCGCGCCGACCGGCGCGGAACTCGCCCTGGACGACGTACGGCTCGGTCACGCGGACGGTGCGACGGTGCTCACCGCCGCCGGGCTGCGGATCGCGCCGGGAGAACTGCTGGCTGTGGTCGGCCCGTCCGGCTGCGGGAAGTCGACACTGCTGCGCACGCTCGCCGGGCTGCTTCCCGCGCTCGACGGTCGGGTGACCCAGGACGGGGAGCCGATCGGCGGGCCCGCCGCCGACCGGGCGCTGGTCTTCCAGCACGACGCCCTGCTGCCGTGGCGGACCGTCCGCGCGAACGTGGAACTGCCGTTGGCGATACGCCGGGTCCCTCGTGCCGAACGGCGGCGGTCCGCCGCCGAGTGGCTGGACCGGGTCGGCCTCGCCGAGCACGCCCACAAGCTGCCGCACCAGTTGTCCGGCGGCCAGCGTCAGCGCGTGCAGCTGGCCCGCGCCCTTGCCGGCCGGCCGCGCGCGGTGCTGATGGACGAACCCTTCGGCGCGCTCGACGCCCACACCCGCGCCGAGATGCAGGACCTCCTCGTGGACATCCTGCGCGGCACCGGCGCGACCGTCGTCTTCGTCACCCACGACGTGGACGAGGCCCTCCATCTCGGGGACCGCGTCGCGCTTCTTCCCTCCGGCCGGGTGCTCGACGTCCCGCACCCGCGGCAGCGCGACGCGCGCCGGGAGCCCGCCACCGCCGAACTGCGCCGGCGCATCCTCGCATCCCTCTGAAAGGCATCCCGTGGACACCCCACCGGCCCCGGCCGCCCCTCTGGCCATCCCCGCCCTCGCCGACGCGACCGAACTGTCCTGCGACGTCCTCGTCATCGGCGGCGGCACCGCCGGCACCATGGCCGCGCTGACGGCCGCCGGTCGCGGCGCGAACGTGCTCCTCCTGGAGAAGGCGCACGTCCGCCACTCCGGTGCTCTCGCCATGGGCATGGACGGGGTCAACAACGCCGTCGTACCGGGCCGGGCCGAACCGGACGACTACGTCGCCGAGATCACCCGCGCCAACGACGGCATCGTCGACCAGTCGACCGTCCGGCAGACCGCGACCCGCGGTTTCGCGATGGTCCAGCGACTGGAGTCGTACGGGGTGAAGTTCGAGAAGGACGAGCACGGCGAGTACGCGGTCCGCCAGGTGCACCGGTCCGGCTCGTACGTGCTGCCGATGCCGGAGGGCAAGGACGTCAAGAAGGTCCTCTACCGGCAGTTGCGGCGCCGGGAGATGCGGGAGCGGATCCGTATCGAGAACCGGGTCATGCCGGTGCGCGTGCTCACCCACCCCGACGACGGGCGGGCCGTCGGCGCGGCCGGATTCAACACCCGGACCGGCGAGTTCGTCATCGTCCGGGCCGGCGCGGTGATCCTCGCCACGGGCGCGTGCGGCCGGCTCGGCCTGCCCGCGTCCGGCTATCTGTACGGGACGTACGAGAACCCGACCAACGCCGGTGACGGCTACGCCATGGCGTACCACGCGGGCGCGGCCCTGACCGGCATCGAGTGCTTCCAGGTCAATCCGCTGATCAAGGACTACAACGGACCGGCCTGCGCCTACGTGGCGAACCCGTTCGGCGGGTACCAGGTGAACCGGCACGGCGAGCGGTTCGTGGAGTCGGACTACTGGTCGGGGCAGATGATGGCCGAGTTCGCGGCCGAACTCGCCTCGGACCGGGGCCCGGTGTACCTCAAGCTCAGCCATCTGCCCGAGGAGACCATCGGCGCCGTCGAGTCGATCCTGCACACGACGGAACGTCCCACCCGCGGCACCTTCCACGAGGGCCGCGGACACGACTACCGCACCCACGACATCGAGATGCACATCTCGGAGATCGGTCTGTGCGGCGGGCACTCCGCATCGGGGGTACGGGTGGACGCCCACGCCCGCACCACGGTGCCCCGGCTGTACGCGGCCGGAGACCTGGCCTGCGTACCGCACAACTACATGATCGGGGCCTTCGTCTACGGAGATTTGGCGGGTGAGGACGCGGCCCAGTACCGGGCGTACGAAGGCGAGTTGCCGCAGGACCAGCTGGCCGCGGCCCACGAACTCGCCTACCGGCCGCTGCTCAACCCCGAGGGGCCGCCGCAGCCGCAGGTGGAGTACAAACTGCGACGGTTCGTGAACGACTACGTGGCCCCGCCGAAGACCGGGGCGAAACTGTCCCTGGCGGTGGAGGCGTTCGACCGGATGTCGACGGAGATCACGGGCATGGGGGCGCGCACCGCGCACGAGTTGATGCGGTGCGCCGAGGTGTCCTTCATCCGTGACTGCGCGGAGATGGCGGCACGGGCCTCGCTGGCCCGCACCGAGTCCCGGTGGGGCCTGTACCACGAGCGCCTCGACCACCCGGAACAGGACGACGCGGGCTGGCTGCACCACCTCGACCTGCGCAAGTCGGCCTCCGGGGCCATGGAGTTCACGGCCCGGCCGGTCGAGCCCTATGTGGTCCCGGTCCCGGAGTTCAGGCCGGAGCAGGGGCCGGAGCGGTGGCTGGGCGAGGTGCAGCTGGTGCCCACGGCCACGGCCGGCCGCCGTGACGCGGCTCCGGCGGCGCGGCGGGACGTCGCCGGGACTGCGACCGGAGTCGGGGCCGTTCATCCGGCTCGGGCCGAGGATCCGGTCGCCGCCGACCTGGCTCCCGCCGCGGACACGACCGCCGGGCCGAGCCCCGCCCTTCTCCGGCTGCTCGCCCTCGCCGAGGAGTCACCCGATCTGGGCGCGCTCCGCCCCTACCTCACCGACGCCGATCCGGCCGTCCGCTCGGCCGCCGTCGCGGCGCTGGCGGAGACCGTTCCGGTCGGGGCCGGACCCGCGCTCGCCGAACGGCTGCGGGACACCGCGCCCCAGGTCCGGCACGCCGCCGCGGCCGCCCTGCGCGAGCTGGTCGAAGTGCTGCCAGCCGAAACCGAGTTGGGGGCCGGACTGCGTGCGGCGCTCGGTGTCACCGACCCGGCCGTCCGCTCCGCGGCGCTGGAGGTCCTGCGCGCCCTGCGCCTCGCCGACGCCGCGGTGTACGCCGACGCGCTCGGCGACACCGACATCGACGTCCGTATCCACGCGGTACGGGCTCTGGTCTCGGTGGACGCCGTGCCCGAGCTGGCGGTGGCTGCCGCCGACCCTGCCCGCGAGGTCCGGGTCGCCGTGGCCCGAGGTCTGGCGGCCGTACACGCCCCGGCGCCGGCGCCGCTGCGGCCCCTGCTCGACGACCCCGACCCCCTGGTCAAGGGCGCCGCCCTCGCCTCGCTGGCGACGACCGGCTGCCCGTCCGAGTACGCCGAGGCGGCCACGGAGGCGCTCGCCGAACCCGCCTGGCAGGTCCGGGCCGGTGCCGCGACGGCACTCCGGGCGGCACCGCCCGCTCAGGCCGTCCCCGCGCTGGCCAAGGCCCTTGCCGACTCGAACGCGGACGTCCGCAAGGCCGCCGTCCTCTCCCTCCGTCCCCACCGGGAGGACCCCGAGGCCCGTGCCGCGCTCGCCTCCGTCACCGCCGACCCCGACGCCGACGTCCGCGCCCATGCCGCCCGCGCGCTCGCCTGAACCGGGCGGGCCGGCGGCCGGTAACCGGCGCGCCCGCCCGAGGGGTTCGGGGTTCAGGGGTCGGGGCTCGGTCAGCGACGGGCCGTGGCGATGCTGAGGACGTTCGCGGCGACGACGGCTCCGATCGCCGCCCCGTCGAGCACACCCATGCCCTGCCCGAGCCCGATCCAGCCGACCACGGCCGCCAGGACGGGGTTGACGCTCATGAACAGCCCGAAGGCCGGGGCGGGTACATGGCGCAGGGTGAGAAGGTCCGCGAGGTACGGGACGGCCGAGGCGAGGACGCCGGCGGCGACGGCGTACGCGAGGGACGTGGCCGTCGGCGGATGGCGGAGGACGACGACGATCCCGACGGGCAGGAACATCAGGGCGGAGAGCAGCGCGGCGGCCGCGCTGCCCTGGGCGCCGGGGACGCGTCGGCCGACGGTGCGGTTGAGCAGGATGTACGACGCCCAGCAGACGGCGGCCAGCAGGCCGAGGCCCATACCGACGTAGTCGGTGGAGGGCTGCGGGCGCATGAGGGTGACGACGCCGGCCGTCGCAAGGAGCGCGCAACAGGCGTCCACCCGGCGGCGGGTGGCGGCCAGGGCGATGGCGAGCGGGCCGAGGAATTCCAGGGTCACGGCCAGCCCCAGGCCGACCCGGTCGATGGCGCTGTAGAGGGACAGGTTCATGGTGCCGAAGACGACCGCCAGCAGGATCACCGGCTGCCACTGCCGCCAGGTGAAGCTCCGCAGCTGTGGCCGTCCGACGGCCAGCAGGACGAGTGCGGCGACGTACTGACGGACGGCGACGACGCCGACGGGGCCGAGGACGGGGAAGGCGAGTGAGCCGGTCGCGGCGCCGATCTGGTTGGACAGGCCGCTTCCGAGCATGGCGGCCACGCCGGCGGGGGACGTTCGGCGGGTCGGGTGGGCGGGCGTCACCGGGGCGGTCAGGTCCGGTGCCGCTCCCGCTTCCGCTGATCCGTGAGCTGCGTGCATGAGGTGATCGTGCTCGGCGGAGGTCCTTGCGCAAAATGCATGACCGGCTCACATCCATACGCTTGAGTCATGGATATGGAGCTGCGGCAGCTGCGCTGTCTCGTCGCGATCGTCGACGAGGGGACCTTCACCGATGCCGCTCTCGCGCTCGGGGTCTCCCAGGCCGCCGCCTCCAGGACGCTGGCCTCCCTCGAACGAGCGCTGGGAGTACGGCTGTTGCGGCGGACGTCCCGTTCGGTCACCCCGACGGCCACCGGGCTGCGGGTGGTGGCGCACGCCCGGCGGGTGCTCGCCGAGGCGGACGCCCTGGTCCGGGAGGCCACCTCCGGTCACCAGGTCCTGCGGATCGGTTACGCCTGGTCGGCGCTCGGTCGCCACACCCCGACGTTCCAGCGGCGTTGGGCAGCCGCGCACCCCGCGACGGAACTCCGCCTGGTCCGCGTCAACACCTCCACCGCCGGACTCGCCGAAGGCTCCTGCGACCTGGCGGTGGTGCGCAGGCCGTTGGAGGACCGCCGTTTCGACTCGGCCATCGTGGGTCTGGAACGGCGCCTGTGCGCGATGGCGGCCGACGACCCCCTGGCCGGGCGCCGCTCGGTCCGGCTCGCCGACCTCAGCGGCCACACCCTGCTGATCGAGCGCCGGACCGGCACGACGACACCGGAGCTGTGGCCGCCGGACTCCCGTCCGGCGACGGAGGAGACGCACGACGTCGACGACTGGCTGACCGCGATCTCCACCGGTCGCCGCATCGGGATGACCGCGGAGTCCACCGCCAGTCAGTACGCCCGCCCGGGTGTCGTGTACCGCCCGGTGCGGGACGCCGAGCCGATCGCCGTCCGGCTCGCCTGGTGGCGGGACGATCCGCACCCCGCGACACAGGGCGTGATCGAACTGCTCACCGCCCTGTACCGCAAGGCGTAGAACGCGCCGGACGGGCCTGCACGGCGGGGCGTGGAACGCGCCACGGGCTCGTACCGCAGGGCGTGGAACGAGCGGGGACGGGCCGCCTGTAAGGAGGGGCGTGGAACGCGCCGGACGGGCCCGTCCGCAAGGCGTGGAGCGCGTCAGGCGGGTCGGGTCGCCGACAGGACGCCTATCTTGTCGATGCGGTGCTCAGGGTTGCCCTGGGCGTCGCGCCAGAAGTTGCCCGCCGCGTTGTCCTCGGGCGTCGCGCAGGTGGAGAGGGTGATCATGGCGCGCGTGGGCTTCTCGCCCGGCTCACCGGGGACCGCGGCCCGCTGCTCGGCGAGGGATGCGGCGGAGCGGAAGGACGTCGTCCGCGTCTCTGTGATCGTGTACTCGTAGACGGTGTCCCCGAAGGTGACGAGGACCTTGTCGCCCACGTCGACCGCGGGCAGGTCGTGCATGGGGCCTCCGGCGGAGAGCCGGTGCGCGGTCACGAGATAGTTCCCGATCTCGCCCGGTCCGACGCCTCCCCGCTTCCCGTACGGGCTGGCGGCCACGCCACGATCCTGTATCCGGGTACCGGCCGGGTCGTCGGTCGTCCCCTCGTACGGCACGACGGTCAGGTCCTGGACCCCGATCGACGGTATGGCCATGTCGGCGTTGCGCGACCGCTTGCTGGGGTCCGGCTCGGGTGCCTGCGACGAGGGAGTCGGAGTCACGGTCACCGTCGGCGAGGTGGGTACGGAGACCACGGATGTCGTACCGGCGGCGGGTCCGGACGTGACGGACGTACTGGCGGCACCACCGCCGCTCCCGGCTGCCGAACAGCCGACGAGCGCGGCGAGCACGGCGACGACGGTCACGGCTGTGGCGCGGCGGGTGCTTCGGGCTCTGTCCATGGCCTTCCGAAGGGTCGCTCGACCCGCTCGGCCAACGGCGTCGCGGCATCGACAAAGGTCGTGTCAGCTGCCAGAACGACACGAATCGAGCATGTATTCCCCTGACATTCCCCTGGCAGCTCGCGGTCCCGGTCGGCAGCCACCCGGGAACGCGGGCCCCGATGCCGGTCCGGATCCTGGACGGACAGGGGGACGGCGGTCCGCACCCAGCCGGCCTAAGCGAGCCGCGCGGCGCCGAACGAGACGTCGAAGCGGTCGCACCAGATGGTGACGCTGCCGAAGCCGGAGGGATCGACCCCCGCCGGAACGGCGTAGTTCTGGTCGCCCTTGTTGCCCTTGAGCTTGCCGAGGCTGACGTACTTCCCGTCGTCGAAGACGCGCCAGCCTGCCACGCCTTCCTTGACGGGCGCATCGGTCAGCCAGACACGCAGATCCGGACCGTTGCTGGTCTCCAGGCCCTCGAGACGCACGGTGTGGGTGCCGTCGGGCAGACGGATGAGCTTCACCGTGCCCGTGGTCTCGTGCTCATGGCTGATCAGGTTCCCCTGGGCGACGGTCCGCGGCCCTTCCGGCGCGGAGGATGACGGAGCCTGCGCCCCCGCATCGGGCGCCGTCGTCGGAAGCGCTTCCCGTACGGTCTCGTCCTGCCACAGCTTCCAGGGCTGGAACCAGTAGAGCCCGACGGCCGCCATCGCGATCGCGATGATCACCACACCCGCCACCAAAGGCCCTCGTCGTCGGCCTTCTCGGCCCATGGCCCGCTCCTTCCCCATCGTTCGTCTTTCGCCGCCCGTTCGACGGCGCCAGGAGCCCGAGGGGCCCCACCTGCACCGATGGCCGAAGTCCCAGGTCGCACAGACCATCGCAGGGGCCATCCGTCGCCGTCAGGCGATCGATGTGTCCCCGAGAGCGAGCAGCAGGCGCCTCAGCCTCCCCGCCAGCTCGTCGCACTCGTCCCGGTCGAAGATCTCCAGCATGCGCGCCTCGTTGAGGAGGTGGTCCTCCATGTAGGCACGGGTGATCTCGTGGCCACGTTCCGTGAGACGGATCTTCACCGAGCGGCGGTCCTCGGTGTCCCGGATCCGCTCGACGAGACCCTTGGCCTCCATGCGGTCGATGCGGTTGGTGATCGCTCCGGAGGTGACCATGGACGCCTTGCGGAAGGCTCCGGCGGTCAGTTCGTACGGAGGGCCCGACCGCTGCAGCGTGCTGAGGACGTCGAACTCCCCCAGTTCCAGGTTGCGTTCTGCCGCGAAGGTGCGGAACTCCTTCTCCAGCACCACACCGAGACGCTGGAGTCGGCCGAGCACCTCTACGGGCCAGAGTGCCTCGGTCAGGTCGGGGCGCTCCTCGACCCACTGCCCGATGATGCCGTCCACGGCGTCGGCGTCTGCTCCGCCGCGCTCAACGTCGCCCATGAAGTGCCCTCTCGGTGGCCCCCGCCTCGCACCAAGGATATCTCAACGTTGACTCACTTGACGTTGACCGAGCGTCAGTGATTTTATCTCAACGTTGAAATTATCGACGCTGAACAGATGGAGCCGGCCATGACCACGTCCCCCCTCGCCCTCGACCTCGCCGCCCAGGACCTCCTCTTCCGTGAGGCCCGCACCGCCAACACCTTCACCGACGAGCCGGTGACCGACGAGCAGGTCCAGGCGATCTACGACCTGGTGAAGTACGGCCCCACCGCCTTCAACCAGAGCCCGCTGCGCATCACCCTGGTCAGATCCGCGGAGGCCCGTGAGCGCCTGGTCAAGCACATGGCCGAGGGCAACCAGCGCAAGACCGCCGCCGCCCCGCTGGTCGCGATTCTCTCCGCCGACAACGAGTTCCACGAGGAGCTCCCGTCCCTGCTCCCGCACTTCCCGCAGGCCAAGGACATGTTCTTCGCCGAGCGCCCGGTCCGCGAGGGCTCCGCCCTGGTGAACTCGGCCCTCCAGGCCGCCTACTTCATCGTCGGCGTCCGCGCCGCCGGCCTCGCCGCCGGCCCGATGACCGGTCTCGACTTCGCCGGCGTCCAGAAGGAGTTCCTGGACGACGACCACACCCCGCTGATGGTCATCAACATCGGCA
The DNA here is from genome assembly GCF_042264065.1 of Streptomyces sp. NPDC056222. NCBI lineage: Bacteria > Bacillati > Actinomycetota > Actinomycetes > Kitasatosporales > Streptomycetaceae > Streptomyces > Streptomyces sp. NPDC056222. Next base: position 142,946 of record NZ_JBHJTL010000008.1, read on the forward strand.
AGCCCGGCGAGGACGCCTGGTACCCGCGCTCCCCGCGCCTGGCCTTCGACGAGGTCGTCACCACCGTCTGACCCGTACGGGCCGCACCCGGTACGGGTG